>JAYSKW010000997.1:0-1926 GCA_043726085.1 Limnoglobus sp. | reverse complement strand
ATGCCGTGCTCCTGAAGAAGGTTTGGTTACCCTTCAAGAAACGGCATGTTCCTCCTTTTGGCCAGCGAGAAGTACGCACTTCCCGGATGAGCCAGAAATGTTCTCACCGGGAGCAATGCCATGCGACCACCCCTCGCGCATTCAAAGCGATTCCAGGGCTTCAGCCTTCTAGAACTGATTGTCGTGTTGTCGATCATTTCGATTTTGATCGGCCTGCTGTTGCCTGCGGTTCAACAGGTGCGGGCTGCGGCGGCACGAATGCGATGCGGGAACAATCTTCGGCAACTCGGTTTGGCACTACACCACTACCAGACGATGCACGAGAGCTTTCCGCCCGCTATCGAAACTGACACGAAAAAAATGCGGTTCCTGACGTGGCAAGCGCGTCTGCTGCCGATGCTCGATCGCACCGCCCTCTGGGAACAGTCCGTTGCCGCGTTTGCCGCAACCCCCGAGTTCACCGAACCGCCGCACCACGCGCTGCTCGCGACCGTGCTTCCCGTTTTGACTTGCCCCGCAGATGGTCCAGCCCAAGTCACGCAAGTGTTCATACCTCAAGTTTACTTCCCACCGACGCCCAACCCGCCCCAAAATCGCATCGGGTTGACGACGTATGTAGGGGTCAACGGTTTGAGTCGAGACAGGAAAGACGGCATTCTCTACGCCAGTTCGCACGTTCGCCCGACGGACATCACGGACGGGCTGAGTTCCACCCTGATGGTAGGCGAACGACCTTCAAACTATCGGTTTAAATACGGTTGGTGGTACGCCGGTGCAGGGGCCTATCGAACCGGTAGCATCGACAACAATTTGGGTGTGAGAGAAGCCATAGCGGATTTGGACGATTTGATTTCGTGCAAGTATCCGCCTAGGACTTTCGGGCCGGGAACGATGCGCGATCCGTGCGATGCCATCCACTTTTGGTCGTATCACGTCGGCGGCGCACATTTTTTGTTTGCCGATGGCTCGGTTCACTTTCTTCGTTACGAAGCCGACATTATTCTGACTGCACTCGCGACCCGTGCCGGTGGCGAAGTCGTGAGCTTGGATTGATTTCCCCCCTACTTTCTGCTGCAATCGGCATTATCGCGGCGATATTTCTTGCGACGCGAAAGAGTTCCTCCGATGCAAATGCGACGAATACCCCACACTGCGCCGCTACCTCGCTGAATGGCACGACGACGAAGGTTGAGGCGCTTCCCTCATACCACCAAGCAGTTGTGGAAGCCCGTTGTGAGTGCGTGGCGGTCGAGGTTCTTGCCGATGAACACGAGCTTGTTCACGCGCGGTTCGCCCTGTGCCCACGGCTTCGAGGGCACCGCATCGAGTTGCATGTGGACGCCCTGAAAGACGTGCCGTTTCGCATCGCCGCGAATGCTCAGGATGCCTTTCATGCGGTAGATGTCCTGCCCTTTCGTTTGCAATAAATCCGAGATCCAGGCGTTGAACTTCTTGATGTGCAAGTCGCCGGGCACGACGAAACCTACGGAGGTTACGTCTTCATCGTGGCGGTGTTCGTGTTTGTGCTCGTGCGTATGTTCGTGATCGTGCCCGCAGTCCGGGGCGCAGGTTTCTTCGTGCTTGTGTTCGTGTTCTTCCGACTTCAAAAAATCTGGCTCGAACGACAGTACGCGATTGAGATCGAACCCGCCGACGTTCAAAATCTTGTCCATGTCGATGATGCCACGATCCGTGCGATAGACCTTCGCCACCGCGTTCATTCGCCGAATGCGTCGTTCGAGTTCGTCGAGTTCAGTGGGCGTGACCAGATCGGTTTTGTTCAACAAAATCACGTCGGCGAAGGCGATTTGCTCGGTCACTTCTTTGGAACGGCCGATCTGCTGGCTCGCATGTTTCGCGTCGATGACGGTGACGATCCCATCGAGCCGCGTGCTCGCCCGGATGTCGTCGTCGGCGAAGAACGTC
>JAYSKW010000996.1:0-4859 GCA_043726085.1 Limnoglobus sp. | reverse complement strand
ACGATCAAAATCGTCTTCCCGCTCTGCATCGTTACCCCTCCACAACCGGACTGTACCTGGCACTACTGTAACAACATCGCAATGGCACAACAAGCATTCCGGGAGCAATACTCGTTCGACAAAATGCGAACTCTGGGTTAGAATGCTAGCACTGCTGGTTCGCGCATTGTTTCGCACAAGAGGCCATTCTTATTATGCGTTTAATCTACGCAACGATATTGGCGTTCGTGGGTGGCTCGGTCATCGCAGCTGAACCTACCAACGAACAGATCGAGTTCTTCGAAAAGAAAATCCGCCCGATCTTCGTCGATAACTGCGTCAAGTGCCACGGCGCGAAGAAGCAGGAAGCAGGTTTGCGCCTCGATACTGCGGCCGGGCTGAAAAAAGGCACCGACGCGGGGCCGGTGCTTGTCGCCGGTGATCCGGCCAAGAGCCTGCTGGTGAAGTCCGTCCGTCGCGAAGGTGAATACGCGATGCCACCGAGCAAAGCGTTGCCGCCGGAGGCGGTGGCGGCCCTGACCGAGTGGGTGAAGATCGGTGCCCCGTTCCCTGCTGATAGCGTGCAAGTCGGCGATGCGGCCACACTCGGCAAATCGCACTGGGCGTTCCAACCCGTTCGCGATCCCGCCGTGCCGAAGTCGAAATTGCTGCCTGGCACTGCGAACCCGATCGATCAGTTCCTTGCCGCGAAGTGGGAGCAAAACGGCCTCACGCCCGCGCCGCCCACCGACGCGCGAACGCTCATTCGCCGCGTCAGCCTCGATTTGACCGGTCTGCCACCGACCGCCGATGAAGCGGATGCGTTCGCGAACGATAAGTCGCCGAACGCCTACGAACGCCTCGTGGATCGCTTACTCGCGTCCCCTCAATACGGCGAGCGCTGGGGCCGACACTGGCTCGACCTCGCACGCTATTCGGACACGAAAGGTTACGTTTTCACCGAAGATATAAACTACCCGTACGCCTACACTTTCCGCGAATATGTGATTCGATCTCTCAACGAAGACAAGCCATACGATACGTTTTTGAAGGAGCAACTCGCGGCGGATCGCATGAACCTCGGAGACGACAAACGCCCGCTGGCGGCACTCGGGTTCCTCACCGTGGGCCGTCGGTTCAGCAATAACCCACACGATATTATCGACGACCGCATCGACCTCGTCACGCGAGGTTTGATGGGCATTACCGTCGCCTGCGCCCGTTGCCACGATCACAAATTCGACCCGATCCCGACCGCCGATTACTACAGCCTTTACGGCGTGTTTGCGAGTTCGGTCGAGCCGAAAGATCTGCCGATCATCGGCGATGTCCCACGCACGCCGGAGTTCATCGCGTTCGAAGCGGAGCTAAAAAAGAAGCAAGAACTCGCCGACGACTTTGCTAAAAAGATGTACGAAGCCGCACTCGCGCCGTTTCGCACTTCGGAGAACATCGCACGCTATTTGCTGGCGACGAAGGAACTTTCGACGTTGCCCAACACGAACGCCGACAAGTTCGCGGCCGAACGCAAGATGAACCCGACGATCTTCGACCGCTGGTGGAACTTTCTAGCCGATGCGAAGAAACGCAACGATCCGATCTTCGTGCCGTGGTTCGCCGCATCGGAAGTACCGGAGAAAGACATCGCCGCGAAACTCGCGACACTGCCGAAAACGGTTCACCCGTACCTGTTGACGATGATCGGCGAAAGCCAGCCGAAGACACTCGCAGACCTGGCCGCGATATACGGCGAAGTGTTCGCCCAATCGATTGAACCGAACCCCGGCAAGCCCGATCCGGCACGCATGGCACTCGCGAACGTGCTGCTCAGCAACGATGGGCCGACGAATCCAGCACCACCCGAAGCCGACAAAGTCGTTACGATCGCCACGAAGAAAATCTTCCGTGGACTTCGCAACGATGTCGACAAGTTCCGCTCGAACTCGCCATACTCGCCACCGCGTGCGATGGTGATGAACGACGCCCCACAGCCGACCGAACCGGTCGTGTTCCTGCGTGGAAACCCGAACAATCGCGGCGTGAAAATCCCACGGCAAATGCCCGCTGCGGTCGGCGTACGCAAGCCGTTCGTCAGCGGGAGTGGCCGCCTCGAATTGGCCACATCGATCGCGAGTGCGGATAACCCGCTGACCGCGCGTGTGTTCGTCAACCGCGTCTGGATGCATCACTTCGGCCAGGGCCTCGTTCGCAGTACGAGCAACTTCGGGTTACGCGGCGAACTGCCGAGCCATCCGGAACTGCTCGACTATCTCGCGAAACGCTTCATGAACGAAGGCTGGTCGATCAAGACGCTTCACCGGCGGATTTTGACATCGCAGGCGTATCGTCAATCGAGCCGTGTGTTGCCCGAGGCCGCCGCCCGCGATCCGGAAAATATCTGGCTCGCCCGCATGAACCGCACGCGGACCGATTTCGAGATTATGCGCGATGGCTTTCTGTTCGCTGCCGGCGCTCTAGATACCAAAGTCGTCGGTGGGAAATCGGTCAACTTGTTCGCCGAACCGTTCGCGAAACGTCGTGCGGTCTATGGCTTCGTTGATCGCCAGAACTTGCCCGGCACGTTCCGCGTGTTCGACTTTGCCAGCCCCGAGCAACACTCGCCGCAACGCTTTCAAACGACGGTGCCGCAGCAATCGTTGTTCCTCATGAATAGCCCATTCGCAATGTCGCAAGCGGCCGCAGTGGCAGCCCGCCCCGAGGTGGCACAAGCGAAGACACCCGAGGCGAAAGTGACCGCGATTTATCGCATCATCTTGGGCCGAAACCCGACGGCCACCGAGTGGGCCACGGTGCAACCGTTCGCCACAGAAGAGGCGACACCCACGAATGGGTACGGTATCTGGGCGCAACTCGCGCAAGTGTTGCTGCTGAGCAACGAGTTCGCTTTCGTCGATTGATTTTTGGTATGGTTCAAACCTGGGTATCGTTTTCGCTTCTTGTCTTATTCTGGTAGCCGCAGGTCTTTAGCCTGCGTGACTTCCACCGGCAACGACGGAGGGTCGTGGTGAGTCTTCGAAACACGACATTTCCTGCGCACGGAATGAACGAATTGTGCAGATTGCGTCGTGTCTCGAAGACTCGCCACGACTGGTTTTTTAGTGTATTTGCCCCCGCGCAGGCTAAAGACCTGCGGCTACCAGAGAATGAAGAACGAAGTACGAAGGACGCGCCTGCTACCCGAAAATACCTCGTTTTTTACCATGCCGATTTACCGACCAAAACTACGGTGATGCGATGAGCACAATGTTCCCCTCACGACGCGAGATGCTGGCCCGTTGCGGCGTCGGCATGGGCCTGCTCGGACTGGCCCCGTTGCTGGCCGAAGCGGGTGCGGATAACTCGAATCCACTGCTGCCGAAACTGCCGCACTTCCCTGCCAAGGTGAAGCGCGTCATTCACATTTTCGCGAACGGCGGCCCGAGCCAGATCGACACGTTCGACCCGAAGCCCGCACTGCTGAAGTACGCGGGAAAGGCTTTGCCCGTAGGCAATCTCGCCACCGAGCGGCGCACCGGTGCCGCGTTCCCCAGCCCGTTCAAGTTCCAGAAGTACGGCAAATCTGGCATCGAAGTCAGCGAGATTTTCGCGCACACTGCAAAGCACATCGACGACATTTGCGTAGTCCGCTCGATGCACGCCGACGTGCCGAACCACGAGCCGTCGTTCCTGCTAATGAACACCGGCGAATCGCGACTGGTGCGGCCGAGTATGGGTTCGTGGGTGACGTATGGCCTCGGTACTGAGAACCAGAACCTGCCCGCGTACGTGACGATGTGCCCCGGTGGAATGCCACTGATGGAATCGCAGAATTGGCAGTCCGCGTTCCTGCCTGGAATCTTCCAGGGAACGTACGTCGACACGCGACACTCGGACCCCGAAAAGCTGTTGGAGAACATTCGCAATAAGTCCCTGAGCGGACCGGCGCAGCGAAAGCAACTCGACCTGTTGAACGCGCTGAACCGGATGCACCAAACCACGCGAGACCCCGACCCGCGGCTCGAATCGCGGATCGCTTCGTTCGAACTCGCGTACCGCATGCAAGCCGAAGCGACCGATGCATTCGACACGCGAAAAGAAACGAAAGCGACGCTCGAAGCGTACGGCCCCGGCGAACAGGCACGCTCCCTGCTCACCGCGCGGCGTCTCGTCGAACGCGGCGTGCGCTTCGTGCAAGTCTCGCACGCCCCCGTGCAGCCGTGGGATAGCCACGACGACATCGAGATTAACCACCGACGCCTGGCGAAAGAGATCGACCAACCGATTTCGGCACTGATTACCGACCTCAAACGGCTGGGGCTATTCGATTCGACGCTGATCATTTGGGGTGGTGAATTCGGGCGTACGCCGGTGGTCGAGCTACCGCAACCCGGCTCGAATGCGGGCAAGGTGAACGGGCGCGATCACAACCACTGGGGCTTCACGGTGTGGCTGGCGGGCGGCGGCGTGAAGGGCGGTACCGTCGTGGGTGCGACCGACGAATTCGGCTTCAAGGCCGTCGAAAACAAGGTTCACGTTCACGACTTGCACGCCACGATTCTGCACCTGCTCGGGTTCGATCACGAGAAATTCACGTACCGTTACGCCGGTCGCGATTTCCGTTTGACCGACGTTCACGGCCGCGTCGTCAAGGAAGTCCTGGCGTGATCGACTGCCCCATATCGCTGCGCGACGATCGCGCCGCGGCCGCGCTCGCGATCTGGAATGCCGCCGTTGCGGCCGCCGATCCGGCGACGCTCGTTATTCAGCAATTCGTGCGAGAGTACGACCAACTCACGCCGCTCCTCGATTCGGCTTCGCGAATCCTCGTGGTCGGGGCGGGCAAAGCAAGCGGTGCGATGGCGCACGGCCTCGAACGGGTT
>JAYSKW010000995.1:0-1897 GCA_043726085.1 Limnoglobus sp. | reverse complement strand
CACGCTTCTACGGCTACGGCATCAAGGCCGACGAGCCGCAACTCAAACTCTTTCCGACGAACATTATTTTCGATCGCGCATCGGGCACGATCGACATTCCGCTCCTCCAAGCCTCATCGCAAACGGTGGCGGTGGGGGCGAAGGAAATGAAGTTCCAACCCGCTGCCGATGGCTCGTATCTCATCGGCTTCACCGCCGTCGCCACCGCCGACCTCGGCCGCTTACAGTCGACGTTGCAACTGCAAAGCGATCCGAAAGGGAGTGACCGGATCGCGGGCCAAACGCAGAACGCCGAAGTGAACTTCCGCACGACCGCCGACGGCAAGTACCTGTTCAAAACGAAACTGCCACTGGTCGACTTCATCTACGGCTTGCCTGCGAAACCGACTTGGTCCGAAGCCAAAGCAACGGTGGCGCTCGATGGCGAATACGACCCCAACGGCGATAGACTCAAGTTCGATTCGGCGAAAGTCGACCGCCCCGATGGCCTCGCCGTGCAGGCATCGGGGAGCCTCGGCAAGCTGAGTTCGGACCTCGATATCGACCTAAATGGAAAACTCACGTACGACCTCGCCACGCTCGAACCGCAACTGAAAAACTACCTCGGCAAGAGCGTTCGCGCCGTCGGAAAAGACACTCGCGATTTTCGGCTCAAAGGCAGCCTCGGCGCACCGAACGCGATGCTCGTCAGCCTCAACGGCAACGCGGGCCTCGCGTGGCAATCGCTGAAAGCCTACGGCTTCGACGTCGGCCAAGCGGAACTGAAAGCGAATCTGGACAAGGGTATTTTGAAAGTCGATCCGCTCGAAGCCACGTTCGGTCAGACCGGCAAAGTGCGACTCGAACCGACGGTGTCGTTCGTCGGGCCAACGTCCGAGTTGACTTTCGCCAAAGGCAAAATGATCGACCGCGCCAAGCTGACACCTGCAGCCTGTGCCGATGCACTGGGGTATGCCTTGCCCGCGCTCGCGCAATCGACCGAAACCGAAGGCAACATCAGCTTCGACCTCGAAGAGAATCGCATCCCGCTCGGCAACCCCGACGGCATGACTTTGAAGGGCAAGCTCACGCTGCATTCGGTGCAAGTCGGAGCGGGGCCGATGGTGACGGAAATTGTGACGATGTTGGGCGGAAAACAAACCAAACTCACCGTGGCGAACGAGCAAGTCGTGCCGATCCGCGTCGAAAACGGTCGCGTTCACCACGAGAATTTGACGATCACCACGAGTGGGTTCACGATGACGACCTCCGGTTCGGTCGGCCTCAACGGCACCGTCAACTTGGTGGCCGACCTGCCGATTCCCGACTCGATGATCGGGCCATTGCTTCGCGCTACGCCGAAACTGAAAGACGCCGTCATGAAAAAACGAATCCAGATCCCAATCGGCGGCACGATCAATAAACCGCAACTCGACCAGCGTGCGTTCTTTGCTGCATCGAAGAAGTTCATCGAAGAAGTCGGGAAAGACGCCGTGAAAAACAAAGTCGGCGACTTACTCAACGGCTTCCTGCCAATGCCGAAGAACCCATAAATCGCAATGCGAATAGATACACTTTGGTCATTGAAATGGATATTGCCGACGACTCTGGAAGGATCAGGGGGCTGACGCCACCTCGCTCGCCTTTAACACGGGGAATGTGGCCATGACGGCGAAACGACTCGACGGCAAAGTTCTTGCGCAGCTCTTGCGCAGCGAGATGGCGGCCACCGTGGCGACGCGGATTGCGGCGGGCCAACGGCCTCCGGGATTGGCGGCGGTGCTCGTTGGTGAGAACCCGTCCAGCCAGACGTACGTACGCAACAAGCGAAAATCTTGCGAGGAAATTGGCATCGCCAACTGGTTGCACACCCTTCCGGGCGATACTTCAGAACAGCAACTCCTCTCCCTGATCGATC
>JAYSKW010000994.1:0-1962 GCA_043726085.1 Limnoglobus sp. | reverse complement strand
GAGTTGCTTTTTAATTTGTCGCAAAATCGGGGCAGGATCGACGAACGTGGTGATCGCCGTTTCGGTCGTGCCACTTTTGTAGAAGTAATTTCCAGGGTCGCTCGGCGACTCGCGACGGATGAGTAACTTCGTCGCATCGTCCGACAATGGCGACGCGGATTCGTACACGCCTTCGGCACACTGAAAGAGGCGTTCGGTCTTTTTCGTGCGGATATTCAAGCGATCCAGGAACGGCCGGTCGCCCTTCGGCGTGGCACCGGTACCCGAAAGGAACAGCGTATCGTCGGTCACCCACAATGCCGAGCGGCCGTTCGCCATGCGTTTGGAAAGCAGCGTGCCGGGGTCGTTGTAGCGGTCCTGAATCGAGCGATCGAAGATCACTGTCGGTGCGGTGTCAGTCTCGGAAAGTTTGCGCAACACGGTGCGGGTCCAACGGCGGTCGCGGTCGTAATCGCTAACGAGCACGCGGTCGCCATCGGGGAAGTGGTTCATGCCGCTGAAGCGATGTTCGACTTCAAATAATGGCTTCGCGGCATCGGCAAACGGGGCCGCGTGAGCGAACGCCTGGTCGCGGTGTGGCACCTTCGTTTTCGGATCGCCACCGTCGAGTGCCTCGACCCACATCAGCGTCGCGTCTTTCGTCGGCTGCCAACTCACACTCCGCGGCCCCGTCGGCACGCCTTCGATGGGGATTTTATCCTGCAACGGAAGCTCCGCCACGGTATGAACGACCTTGCCTTTGCGGTTCCAGACTTCGACCGTTTTCGCGAACGCCGAAGCCGGGTGCAAGTACGAATACGGCCGACGCAGCCGGCTAATCAGTAGGAATTTTCCATCGGGCGACGGCGACGCGGTGCCGAAGATTGCCGGTTCGCCAACGGATTGCGCGATCGGCGGCACATCGAGCGACACGACCGCCAACTGCGACGTGGCGTAGTAATCGTAAAGTGCCTCATCGTGCGCGTTTTGCAGCATGTCCTGGTACGTGCGAACGGGGGCCGCCTTGCCGCTCGATTCTTGCACCGTCGGGCCGCTCGGCGCGAGTGGCGTCTCCGGTGGCTTGCCGCGTTCGATCGGAACTAGCTCGCACAGAAGCGAATTCGAGTCCGGCATCCACGAGATCGGGTCGCCGAACGCGGCATTGAGCGCGACGAACGGGATGCGTTTCATCGCCGCGTTGGCAGTACTGCCGACCCAGAGTTGCACCTCCGTATCGGTGGTCACGGTGGTCGCGAAGCGGAAGCCGTTCGGCGACCATTGCGGCACGCCGACCATCCCCTTCGGCAGCGTGATCGGCAACGGATGCCCACCCTCGACCGGCATGAGTGTCAGCCCGGTGACATGCGCGATGCGGGCGGGGCCGTTCGTGACGGGATTGATGCGGAACCCCGCCAGCCGCAGTTGCGGTTTCGCCAACTCCGCGATGCCCGGATAGCGCACCGTCTGGATCAACATCAGCGTGTCCCGCGTCGGGTTCAGGCTGAGTGCCGGCGCGGGCGGCGCGTGCAAGACATCGAGAATCGCCTGCGGTGGCTTCTGGTACGTCGCCTGCCCCGCCGAATCTCCGGCGATCTCAGTAAGGGCAAATAGCGCGAGCGTCATCGCGGTCGCTTGACTGCGCGTCATGTCATCGTCTCCGGTCATGGAACCATCCGTTTCCATCGTATGCGAATGCTGTGTATGCTAGGCAAACCGGTACAAAAGCCCCACCCTCGAATGGAAAGGTTCGCACATGACGGCGGTAAACGGTCAAAACGCATCGAGTTATTCCGGTCAATAGATGTCTCCCTCGCCACAATCGGAAGGCGACACCCTTTCGAGCCGTCGTCGGCTACAATTAGGTATCGGTATGAAGTCCGCGAGTCACCCGAAACGGAAATGAATTCCATGACCCAGCTCGGCTTTTACAACACGAACCTGCCGCCGCACCTTCGCCACCTGAAAGAGGAAATCGAAGGCTAT
>JAYSKW010000993.1:0-8774 GCA_043726085.1 Limnoglobus sp. | reverse complement strand
GACCCCAACCCCGGTGCATTCCCGAACGAAATCGGCGCGATGTACATCACGGGTCAGAACAACGTGATCCGCGGGTTCGTCATTACGGGCTTCCCCGGCGCAGCGATCAACTTCATCGGCAACAACGCGAAGAACAACACGGTTATCGGTAACTGGATCAATACCGACATCACCGGCACGAAGAGTTGGAACCAAGATCCGATCATCTTAAGCGCTCGTCCTCCGGGTACACCGGACGAGTTGACGAACAGCGGCCCGACGCCCGTTGCGAACGCGAAGCACGTCCTCGGTGGTATCATTTTCTCGAGCGGCGCAAATAACAATACCGTCGGCGGGACGACAACCAGCGGTGGCGTTCCGTTGCTCGATGCGGGCGGGCGGCTCATTGGCGATGGCGGCGTCATCGTACGTTACAACAACGCTAATCCCGTCGGTGGAATTCCCGTCTCGATCGATACCAACCGCAACATCATCTCGGGCACGCCCGAATTCCGTAAGGACTTCCTGGTCGCCCCAGACGCCGGCGGTCGCGAACGCGATCTCACTGGGGCCGCCATCGGGCCGGGCATCCGACTCATGGACCCTGGTACCAAGCAGAACCTGATTCAAGCGAATTTCATCGGCACCGACGTCACGGGCTTGGTTGCGATCCCGAACCATAACGGCATCGAAATCCTCAACGGCTCGTCGAGCAACTTCATCGGCAACCCGGTCACGCCGGACCGTGGCAACCTCATCCGGTTCAACCGGCACGACGGCGTTCACATCGCCGATACGCCGAACCCATCGAAGGTCGCCGCGCGACCGGATCCTCTCCCTCGCGGCGAAATCGGCGACTTCACGGTGCCGGTCTTCTACGATGCGTTCTCGCCGAACTATTTCATCGGGGCCGCCCCCGGTGGCGGTCAGATTCTCGAACTCGGAGCGACCGCACCGAGCGACCCGACCGTTTCCCCGTACTTCACGCCGACGACAGCGCGCGGCGGCGAAGTTCAGATCGGTACGAAACTGACGCTGCGTGGAAGCAACTTGTTGAGTACCTCGTCGGTCGCGTTTTATGCCGACAAACTCGGCAACACGTTGGTCCAAGGCAAGTTCACGGTCGTCGACGATCAAACCGTGAATGTCATCGTTCCTGCGGGATCCGTCACGGGTCCGGTACAAGTGTTTTCGCCGGGCGGCGTGTTTCCTTCGGGCGGTTTAGTCGGTGAAACGGTCGTCATTCTACCCGCGCCCGAACCGCAACTGGACATCGTTTCCAACTTCTTCCCAAGTGCCGCCACTGCGGGCCAGAAGGTCACGATTCGCGGTACCGGATTCGCCGGTACGCAGCAAGTGCTGTTTAACAGCCTGCCTTCAAGTAAATTCCAAGTTCTCGGTATCGGCACGGTCGACGAGCGGATCGAAGCCTTCGTGCCAACCGGTGCGACCACCGGGCCGATTCGCATCGTCAATCCGACGGGTTCGGACACGACGAGCCGCGACTTCGTCGTGGTAACGAATCCCCCGCCAGTGATCGATCCACTCTCTGTCACCTCCGGCTTACCGGGGGATACGATCACGCTGACGGGTATCGGCTTCACGGGTACGTTCCTCGTTCGCTTCAACTCTACCGCTGGCGCGTCGGGGTTCTCGACGACCGATTTCACGGTCAACGACTTGGGCACGACGATCACGGTAAAAGTGCCCGCGTTCGCCACGGCCTCGCTGGGGCAGATTCAAGTGCAGGCGGCGGGTGGCAACGGCTTCTCGCAAGAGTTCCGAATTAACACGCCCGCAGCTCCGATCGTGAATTCGCTGTCGGTAAATAGTGGTGTAGCCGGGACGAACTTCCAGATCAACGGTAGCAACCTCGGCTCGACGACGGGCGTGACTGTTGCAGGTAACCCGGTCACGAAGTTTACGATTTTGAACGGCAATACGATTCAGGCGGTCATCCCTCAACTGGCTCCGGGCACTTATGCCGTGGTCGTGAACACCGGTGGTGGCGCGTCCGCCCCGATGATGTTCACCATCACCCCATCGCCGGTTCCAACCGTCGGTCCGATCGCCGGTGCCATCCAGAACACCACAGTCATCGTGAACGGTACCGGCCTGACGGGCGTGAACAAGATTCTGTTCGGCAGCCCACTCGATGCGTTCGGTATCAAAGCCACGCAGTTCGATATTCTCAACGATACGACGTTGCGGATTACGGTCCCTGTCGGTGCCTCAACGGGGAACTTTTACGTCTTCACGCGGGGCGGGCAAGCAGCGGGCACGGTTGTCATCCAACCGTCGCCTACGCCGGTCATCTCGTCGGCAGCTCTGACGAATCCCGTCTCCGGCGTCGTGGGGACGCTCGTGACGTTCACGGGAACGGGGTTGCTCGGTACCCAACAAGTGCTGTTCTCGATGCAAGGCGGTGGCCAAGTCCCATCGCAGTTGGTCACGGTTATCAGCGATTCGGTTGTGACCGCCATCGTGCCAAACGGGGCGACGACCGGACCGGTCGACGTCGTGACCGTCAAACGGAAAACGCTCGATCCGCTCGACGTGCCGCTGTTTACTACCTCTGCAAACTTCGTAGTCAATCCCTCGCCCGTGCCGCTGGCCTTCAGTGCGACACCGCTCGCGGGTGCGCCGGGGACAATCGTCGTTGTCACCGGGGTGGGTTTCACCGGAGCAACGGGCGCGACCATCGGCGGCGTTCCGGCCGACGATTTCAAGATTCTATCGGACACGCAAGTGTCGTTCCGCGTGTCGCCACTCGCAGCAACCGGCCCGTTAGTGATTACCGCACCCGGCGGCTCGGTGACGGCTCCGTTGCCGTACACGGTCAGCCCTTCGGTGTTCCCGAAAATCACTTTCAGTTCGCCGGGTGCCGCTCGGAACCAGCAGATCGTGATTAGCGGATCCGGGTTGGCGGGCACGACGCAAGTGTTATTCAACGAAACGCCCGCACTCTTCCAGATTCTTTCGGACTCGCTGTTGAACGTCACGGTGCCACTCGATGCGAACCCCGGTACGATTCGCGTCATCACTCCGGGCGGCCAAACGGTCAGCCCGACGCAGTTCGAGTTGATTACTGCCAATGCCCCGGTACTGACGAGCATCACTGGTGTCGGCGCGGCGGTGTCGGCCCCCGACGCAGGCGTGATCGGCTCGAAGGTCTTCCTCAACGGGTTAAACATTGACCAAATCTTCCGAGTGTCGTTGGAGCCGGTCGATTCTAAGGGTTTCACCACTGGGTTAGCCTTCGACGCGGAATTCAGCAAAGACAACACGAACGGCTCGAACACGAAAAACCCCGATGGCTCGCTCAAATTGTTCCCGAATCCGAACACCGACAACTTCTTTATCATTCCGGAAGTCGAGCGCGGCACGTACCGTGTGAGCGTGTTTGCGACTGGCAAAGACAAGACTTACGCACCCCCCGCGAAGCAAGGGTTCGCAACTTTCGTCGCACCACAAGACAACTTCGATATTTCGACCCGGACGGCGACGAACGCGCTGCTCGTCCCGTTCGTGTACGGCGAAACGATCGAAGTGTTGACGAACGCTCGCCCCGTTGTGGAAGCGGTCGTCTCCAAGGACCGCATTGCCGGGAAAGACGTGTATTTCCGTGGAGTGCCCATCAGCCTCGCTGGTACGGGTTTCACCGGTGCAAATAACATTCACTTCGAGTCGGGCCTCAATACCCCGCTCGATAAGACCGACGACTTTTCGACCGATTTCGATGCCGCTTCTGGTTTCTTCAAGATCATTTCCGATCAGGAAATCCAGACGAACATCCCGATTACGGGACTACCCGGCACGGGCGCGCTGTCGGATGTCCGCATCACGGTTTCGGTGCCGAACAACCTGAATCCGCTGATCTCGAAAGGTGGCGTGATTACGGGTGGCTTCCCGACGCTCGATTCCAAAGAACTCGTTTCGATCGCCGTGCCTGCCACGCCAGACCTGTTCTTCTCCGCATTCGACGGGGGCAGGCTGTTGCCCGGAACGGACATTAATTTGTTCGCCGCCGTCGGCAGCACGTTCTACGGCGTCTCGGAAATTCAAATGACGGCGAAAGAACTGTTCACGGGTGCAAGCCTGGGCACGAACTTGCCATCCACCCGATTCCACGACATCGGCACGCAGGCGAATTTCCTCAATTTCGTCGTCGTACCGGGTACTGGCGGTCGGACGATTACGGCGACGATCCCGACTGGATTCGCCAAGATTCCCGATCCACCGGCGGCACCCGCCGCACCAGCAGGCGCACTCCCCACGGGAGCGATCACCGTTTCTGCGGTGACCAACGACCCGACAGGGTTCGGCACTCTTCGGGTACAAGGCACTGGCAACCCGACCACCCGCCGCCCCTCAGCCGCGCCGACCGTCCTCGGGAATAATTCCACTGGGTTTTACACCGATTACTTCACGATCTTCCCCACTGGGGCGGCGTTCGACTCGCTCATCAGCGCGAGTGGGATCATCTTCGATTCGGAAGATGCCAACTTCGCGCCGACCGGGATCTTCGTCCCACGGGAAAACTTCCGCGTGTCGGGGGGGAATATCATCGTCGAACTGCCCGCAGGGATATCTGGTGGTCAGACGTTCCGCTGGCCGACGGGTGCGATCAACATCGTCAGTTCGGAAGGTAAGGGGAATACGACTTTCACTCGCGTCGATCAGCCCGTGCCACAATTCTTCGACTTCGGGCGAACGAGTCAGTCGCCGCAAGACAATCGAATCGTCGCGAACGAGATCTATCAGAATGGCAAACTCACGACAGTCACGGAAACGGGCACACCGGATCTGGCCACGCAGTTGACCGATGGCGACCTGGGGATCGACTTCGTCACGCGGAAGCTCGGACGGGTCGGTTTTATCGCTCAAGCGTTCAACTTCGGTCACGACCGTAGCGATTACCCTGCCGGTCTGAGGTTCAACCATAGCCGCGGTGGCTTGAACGACGGTACCTTGAATTCGTTCTCGCTCAATCCAGGCGATTCCAACGGTTTCGGTGCCTCTAACACGTTCAACAACGTGGTCGGCGGGCGGAATTACGGCCCGAACTTGCTCCAGAACTTCCCGTTGCTCCAGGTGGTGCAGTCCACGTTGGACCGCACGACGTTCAGCACGGCCCTGATCGCCAAGCCGTTCCGACCGTACCGGATCGACTACTACTACAATCCCGGTTTCAACGACCAAGACCCGACCGCACTCGCCACCACGAACGCGGGTTACGGCCAAGTATTCCTCGGCTCGAAGGTGATTACGACCGACTTCCAAGGGAACGGTTCGGTGAGCTTCACGATCAACAAGAAGCTGCCGAACCCCGGCCAGACCGAAGCCGACATCACCTTCGGCCCCGGCGAATTCAAACTGCCGAACAACGAGCCACTGCCGGAGAGCGTTGCGAACTCTGGAGCGGGTGTCGTGACCTCGACGGCGACCGATCTCTCGCCGCTGTCGGCGGCCGGACCGAGCATCAGCAACGGCCCCGACGGTACCTCGCGGTTCAGCTTCTTTAAACGGGTCGATACGACCGCTGCCGAGATTCAGGGTCAAGTGATCCTCGACGCGAACAAGAACGGCATCGTCGACCCAACGGAAACCGGCCTCGCAGGCGTCACGTTGCAACTGTTCCTCGATCGTGGCGATAGCTCGTTCGGCAGCTTGCCTGCCCTTACCGTCACGACCGACGAATCGGGTGCATACTCGTTCGGACCCGGTTCTTCGTCTGGTGCGTTCGGCTTACCGAACGGTTCGCATAAAGTCGTGGCGACGCTACCGACGGGTGTGCAAGTTTCCTTCGAGACGCCATCGAACGGCGTGCTGCCGAGCGTCACGATCATCAACGGTGAAGTCGTCACCGGTCAGAACATCCTGGTTATCAACGGGGTTCCGGTGGTGCCTCCTCCGCCAGTTCCGCCAGGCCCGCCGGTTCCGCCGACGCCGCCAGGCCCTCCACCCGTCCCACCGGTACCAGTTCCTCCGCCACCGGCGACCATCCCGCCGGGTGTGCCGCCGACGGCTCGCCTCCTGGCCGTCGGGGCCGATGCGGGCGGTGCCCCAGTCGTCAGCGTCTACGGGCCAACCGGCGACTTCCGCTATCAGATCATGGCGTACGATCAACGCTTCAGCGGTGGCGTTCGCGTGGCTGTCGGCGATGTCGACGGCGATGGCAAAGCGGACATCATCACCGCGCCGGGTGAGGGTATGCCGGGCCTCGTGAAAGTGTTCAACGGGAATACCGGCGAACTGATGTCGCAGTTCC
This sequence comes from Limnoglobus sp., assembly GCA_043726085.1. GTDB lineage: Bacteria > Planctomycetota > Planctomycetia > Gemmatales > Gemmataceae > Limnoglobus. The sequence continues at coordinate 2,524 of JAYSKW010000993.1, read as the reverse complement.
AGCCGTACGAAGATGCCTTCGTCGGCGGCGTGTATATTTCCGCAGGCGATGTCGATGGCGATGGCAAAGCCGACATCGTTACCGGCACGGGTGTCGGTGGCGGACCTCGCGTGCAAGTGTTCCGAGGCAACACGTTTGAATCGATCGCAAACTTCTTCCCCTACGAAGATACCTTCCGCGGTGGTGTCTTGGTGGCGACCGGCGACCTCAACGGCGACGCCAAGGCGGACATCGTTACGGGAACGGGCGTTGGTGGCGGACCGCGCGTGCAGGCCTTCGATGGCACCACACTCGTCCCGCTCTACAACTTCTTCGCCTACGAATCGACGTTCCGAGGCGGAGTGTTCGCATCGGCCGGAAACGTCGATGGCGTCGGACTCGGTGAAATCATCACCGGTACCGGAGTGGGCGGTGGAGCAGCGGTGAAGATCTTCGGCCAGAACGAATTGATTTCGGGTGCGGGTTCGCCGGACCCGGTGAAATCGTTCTTCGCCTACGATCCAAATTTCCGCGGTGGCGTCCGCGTCGATGCGGTCGACGCCAATTTCGACGGCAAAGCCGACATCATTACTGGGCCAGGGGCCGGTGGTGGGCCAGATGTCCGCGTGATCGACTACACCAACCTGCAAGACCTTTACCGTCTTCAGGCGTTCGATCCGAACTTCCTCGGCGGCGTGTTTGTCGGTGCGTTACACAACTAACCGCGAAGTGCATTCAACGATCAGCGGTCAGCCAGAAACGGCTGACCGTTTTTTTTTAACTTCTCACTTTGCCAGCCATTCGATCGAGAACGTGAACTACACCTTTGCCGCGTAAAGCACCTTCGTTTCACTCTTGCCCGGTAACGACAATTCCAGTCCGCCATCTGGATCGTTGACGGTGACGGTGCCACCGGGTTGGCCGATGGCGTGTGCGGCCAGAATCGCCTCGAGTGCCTGCACGATCGCCACGCAGTTGCGGTCGGCGGAGAGGTCGTTGTAACGCAGTGATTTTGCGACTTGCAATCGCGATTCACGCTGGCTGTTCGGGCCGCCGTACTCGACGCACGCGACTTCCTCGAAGAATCGCCGGATCACTTCGACGCCGTAGCCGCGCTGCGACCGTTCGCCCCACGGCTCGGTGAATGTGCCGTTGTAATGGTAGTTCGGCGTGTACTTGAACTCCGCCGGCGAACGACCTTCGACGGTGAGTTCGACGCCCCGTTTCCGCTGGTGGGCCAGCCAGATTCCGTTGTCGAAGCGGAACTGCACCTCCTGATCGACGTAGCCGGGGAAGTTGTCGGGCGTCACCCAACTCGTGTGAATGTCGAACGCCGCCTCGCGCTGATCCGGGTGCGTGTAGATCACCTGCAACTGCACCGAGTCCCAGGTGGGGCCGTTTGCGGGGCCAGCGATGCCGCGTTGACCGGTTGCGGAAATGCGCGACAATTTCCAGGCATCGCCGAAGCTGAAGTCGATGAGCTTCAGGTAATGCACCGCAACGTACGTGCCGGGATTTCGCCCGATCAGCCACTCGGCGAACTGCCCCGTCGCGATCGACTTCGGTTCGAGCAACGAACAATAACCGTTGTTGATGTGCTGCAAATTGCCATCGAGAACGTGCGTTCGCAACTTCTTATGATCCGGATCGAGCAACTTGTGGTAAACGACTTTCGCAAGCACGCCGTTCGCGTCCGCAAGGCTCTGTAGTTCGTCGAGTTCGCCGAGCGTCAGTACCGATGGCTTCTCGATGAGAACGTGCTTGCCCGCCGCGAGTGCCGCCCGTGCGGGGCCGAAATGCCGGTCGTCCGGCGTGGCCACACACACGACATCGACATCGCTTTTCGCAAGTTGCTCCGCCGCATCGTTGCCGGTGTAGTTTGCGAAGAACGTAGGCGATTGCCCGCGATATTTCTCCGCACGGCTACCCGTGCGGGTAGCCACTGCCGCGAGTTCGACTTCCACGAGCCCGAAGTCTCGGCGGAACAGGCCTTCGCGGTGGACTTGCTCGAAAAACGGACGGTAGGTTTCGTCGAAGATCATCCCAAGGCCGACCATGCCAGCCCGGATTCTCTGTGAGTTCTTCATGGCGATGATCTATCGAAACGATAACATGCTGAAAATACCACCGCACGGGTCGCTCGCCCATGTCCACACCGTTACGTGTCGGTTTCAACGCACGCCTGCTGTCCAATCCGAGCCTGCGCGGCTGGAACCGCTACACCGTAAACCTGATCGCACAGCTAACGCAATTCGGCGTGCGCCCAGTGTTGCTCGCGCCGCAGCCCATACACTCGAGCCACCTCGAACGCTTCCCGTTGAGCAGTTACGAAGTCCACGTTGCTCCCCCGATGCGCAATCTGAGATGGGAACAATTCTGGCTACCGCAGCAGTGCCGTAAGCTCCGTTTGGATCTTTTACACGCCACATTTAACTTCGGTTTGCCATGGTCGGCACCGTGCCCGATGCTGTTGACGCTTCACGATACGATCGATCCGATTTACTATGGCCGGCAAAGCGTATGGTACGACCGCATAAGGCCGAAC
>JAYSKW010000992.1:0-2494 GCA_043726085.1 Limnoglobus sp. | reverse complement strand
GGCCCGCACCCGCCAGGCGATCCGGCTCATCACGTTGGCGGCGGTGGACAATTCGTTCGCCCGCTCGCAATTTATCCAAGGATCGATCAAACAAAACGTGAACTTGCGGCTGAAGCGAAGCGGGGCATGCTGGAAGGCGGAGCACGTCGGCCCGTTGGTCGAACTCCGCGCGCTCAGCCACGAACCCGAATGGCAAAACCTCTGGAACGCTGTTTGAACGACGCCAAAAACAAAAGGGATACCCACGGAAAGCATTCGCGAATATTTTATTGATACTCGCGCCCATACGATTACGCGAAGTCAAAAAATCGGAGACGATGCGACGTAAGTCGACTTTTGCATCGTGTCGCGAAGTGTCGTGAAAGAGTCTCCAAGTGTCGTGAGAGTGTCGCGAAGTCTCGAATCGACCCCTTTCGACATAACCCACGACGAGAGTTCGATATACGGAGTACGGAACAGTGGATCGCGATCAAAAACGCGACTTTTTGGGCCTCGAAAACCGAAAAAACACCCCAAAAAACGGTTTTTGAGCGTCCGCAATTGTGACTTACGTCGATTCGGGCGTGCCGTTATTTCCACACCGTGCGAACGTACTTTTTCTCGCCGATCCAAACGGTGAGTTTTTCGCCTTCCCAGCTCAGGTTTTCGAGCGTTCCTGGCGCAGGGGAATGGAGTACGCCACACAGCCGCCCGGTTGGGTCGAAGACTTGCACGCCGAGCGGTGTGGCGGCGTAAATGCGCTGGCTGGCGTCGATGGTCAGGCTCGTTACGGATGTGGAACCGGTCGATTTCGGCACGCGGAGGGCACAATACGCCGCCCCCGATTCGGGCTTGTTTTCCAGGTTGATTCGATACGCCCAAACGAATTTCTGATCGGCCAAGCCCACGAACAACGTCGTACCATCGCGGCTCTTCACCGCGGCGATCGGCGTCTGGTCGCCGAGCTTCTCGAATGCCACCTTCGCGGGCATCGCACCCGCATCGGGCACCAATTTCCAGCCGTCACCATCGGGGATAAAGTCCCGCAACGGCATGTCTTGCGCGGATGCCGAAGTCGCGAGCAACAGGAACAGAACGAGCGTACGCATGGGAAAACCCTGTGGAATGAAAAAAGCCCACGGACGATTATCCGTGGGCTTTTGCTGTTTATCGACGGTCATCGCGTCGCGGTGGGCGTCCGCCGCGGTCGCCACCACCACCTCCGCCACGGTCGTCGCGGCGCGGTGGACGTTGTTCGCCGCCGTTGTTTTCGCCACCGGCTGGGGCCTCGTCGCCGCCTTCCTTAGGTGGCAACAATGCCTTGCGGGACAGCTTGATGCGATCTTGGTCGTCGATGCCGATCACCTTGACGGTGATCTTGTCGCCGACGCGAACGACGTCATCGACGCGGCCGACGTAGCCGTTGTCGAGTTCCGAAATGTGGCACAAACCATCGCGACCGGGCGAGATTTCCACGAACGCACCGAAGTCCTTGATGCTCGACACTTTGCCTTCGTAAATCGCTCCGACCTTCACTTCGGCACAGAGTGCCTCGACCTTCGCCTTCGCAGCTTCGGCCCCGGCGGATTCGCTGTGTGCGATCGACACGGTACCGTCTTCTTCGATGTCCAGCTTCGCGCCGGTTTCTTCCTGAATCGCACGAATCATCTTGCCGCCCGGCCCGATCAGCAAGCCGATCTTCTCCGGGTTGATCTTCACTTGCAGCAGGCGTGGCGCGTTGCGATTGATCTCGCGGCGAGGTGCGCGAAGCGTGGTCAGAATTGACTTCAGAATCTCGCGTCGAGCATCGCGGGCCTGATCGAGCGCTTCGCGGATGATCGCTTCGGAGATGCCATCGAGCTTGATATCGAGCTGAATGCCGGTGATACCGTTCTGCGTACCGGCGACCTTGAAGTCCATATCGCCGTAGTGGTCTTCATCGCCCTGAATGTCGGTGATGAGGACGTGCTTGTCTTTTTCCATCACGAGGCCAACCGAGATGCCCGCGACGGGCTGCTTGATCGGCACGCCGGCGTCCATTAGTGCAAGCGTTCCACCGCAGACGGTGGCCATGCTCGACGAGCCGTTCGATTCGAGAATTTCCGACACGAGGCGAATCGTGTACGGGAACTTCGCGGGTGGCGGCAGCACCGCTTTCAGCGAGCGTTCGGCGAGCATCCCGTGGCCGATTTCGCGGCGACCCGGCCCGCGGATCGGCTTGCACTCCCCGACGCTGAACGGCGGGAAGTTGTAGTCGAGCATGAACTTCTTCGAATACTCGGGAATCAGGCCGTCGACCTTCTGTTCGTCTTGCATCGTGCCGAGTGTCAGCACGAGGAGCGCCTGCGTTTCGCCGCGTTGGAACAGTGCAGAACCGTGAACGCGGGGCAGTAAACCGACTTCGGACGACAACCCGCGAATCTGCTTGGCGGAACGGCCATCGATGCGGGTGCCGGTGAGCGTGATGTCGCGGAAGATCTTTTCCTTGAGCGCCGAGAACGCACCGGAAACCTGG
>JAYSKW010000991.1:0-3476 GCA_043726085.1 Limnoglobus sp. | reverse complement strand
GATGCGAATCGTCTTCGACGATGAACTACCGACATGGAACTATCGTGCCATACCCATCAAACCGGGAAGTTAATTTCAGACAGTTCCTAATTCAGTCATCGCTCTCGCAGTGAGAGCCAATGCCCAGTGGCGATCGAACCAAGCATCTGGTGGAAATCCGCCTGGATCCACAACGTCGAACGCATTTAACGACTGCGACGTTCGACCCCCACCGCGTTTCAAGGCCGAATCGCGATCCGATCGATCGGCGAGAAAATGTTTGACCGCACCCAACAGATACGAACGGAATCGACCTTGCGTTTTTTCAACGCCTTGAAGGCGATTCCCTTCGAGCAATCCCGCGAAGAATTCCTGAGTGAGATCGCGGGCGTCGTCGTGGCCAGAGCGGTAGCGACCCACGAACGCTTCCACCGGGCCATAATAGACTTCGCACAAAGCCCGTAATGCGCATCTAGCATCGACCGATTCACCGCATGCCGCGAGAACTTGCGTCCACTTTGTCGTGAAAAATTCTGCGGAGGGTTTCACTTCGTACTGCTCGCATCGAGAGGTGAAACTTTGATGGTAGACGGGGGCGTCACTGGTAACTTTTGATATGTGTAGTGCGTGAGACTCAACATGAGCAACAAAGGCGCTATTACAGAAACTGCAAGCACAAGTATTATCCGTCGCGAACTCGCTGGCGTGCCGAGTTTGTCGGTTGGCGTATTGCCGGGGGCGAGGCCGGTAGTTGAGATGATGGCATTCCGGATGGCATCGAACCAGTCGGCAGTAAATCGATTGAACGAGGAAGGCAAACCGAACCAACCGTCGAACGGCGTAACGCACAATCGTTTGGGGTGTCCCGCTTCGTCGTAGGTGAGTTGGATGAAGTCCAGACCGACTGGGTTCATGATCCGCGGATAACGCCCAATACTGAGGTCGCGTATGGCTGCGAACGGGATGATCGTGATTGTCCCGGCACGCGCAAAGGAGAGTTGGCCATCGTCGAGCAACATCTGGGCCTTGCGTCGAAACAGGAACGTCTGCCCTTCAAATGTCGCCATTTGTTCCGGCGTGCTAACGAGACTCGTCACTGCATTACTCAATCGCGATGCGGAGGTTCTGGCGGACGTGTGGGGATGATCGACGACCGTCATCACCTGCGTTTGCATCTCGCGAATCTTTTGGTAACGCAGATCCGGATTGCGTTCCAAGGCGCGTAACACGATGGCATCGAGTCGTACGTCGATCTGCACTTTTTGCGATGGTGGCTCGAATTTGCCCACGGGTAACTCTCCGGTGAGTAGCTCGTAAATCACCACGCCGAGCGAATAAATATCCGCGCGATGATCGACCATCGCGGGATGCTCGGATTGCTCCGGGGCCATGTATTGCGGCGTGCCGAGTACGCCTTCTTGCGATCGGCCGGTTGTTTCCGATAACGTCGTTTCTCGGTCCGCACGCAAAATGCGCGCGATGCCGAAGTCGGCGATTTTGACGCGACCGGATTTGTCCATTAACAAGTTTTCCGGCTTGATGTCGCGATGGACGATGCCGCGATCGTGTGCGAATTGCAGTGCCTCGCAGATCGACGGTACGATCGCGAGCGCCTGTTCCGGCAAAAAGTGGCCCGTCCGCATCGCCTGCCGCAGATTGACACCATCGACGAACTCCATCATCAGAAAGTAAAATTCGCCCGCTTGCCCGAAATCGTGAACGGTGACGATGTGCGGATGATTGAGTTCCCCAAGTGCCTGGGCTTCCCGTGAGAACCGTTCTGCAAAACTCGGATTCGCTGCATAATGCGGTGCGAGAATCTTGAGCGCCACGAGCCGTCCGAGCGATTTTTGCCGCGCTTTGTACACCGCACCCATCCCACCCTGACCGATCAGTTCGACGATCTCCAAATGCGGAAACGCCGTTGAAAGGTCGACAATCTCCGGCGGAGTCCAAGGCTCATTCGGAAGGCTGTCGGCCCCTAACGCCACTTGCTTCAGAAGGCACGCGGGACAGAGATCGTTTGCACCAGCCGATGCGCCGCAACGCGGACAGACGACTGAAGAAATCGGATTATTCATGGCAGTGTGTTACCGCAGGTGGTTCGATGAGTTTCGCCTCAGAGATACTTGAGGAACATCCACCCGCGGGTTACACAGTTTCTCGAATTACGCGATGATGTCTTTCACGACGCGGCCGTGGACGTCGGTTAGCCGGAAGTTTCGCCCCGCGTATTTGTACGTAAGTTTTTCGTGATCGAGGCCGAGTAAGTGCAGAATCGTCGCGTGTAAATCGTGCATGTGAACTTTGTCTTGCACGGCGGCGTGGCCGAATTCGTCGGTCGCCCCGAACGCGAAGCCGGGTTTCACCCCGCCACCTGCGAGCCACATCGTGAAGCCGCCGGGATTGTGATCTCGACCCGTGCCATTACCCTGCGCGTACGGCGTGCGGCCAAACTCGCCGCCCCACCACACGAGTGTGTCTTCGAGCAAACCGCGTTGTTTCAGGTCTGCGAGCAAGCCTGCAATCGGACGATCCACGGCATTGGCGTGGACGCCGTGCTTGGGCAAATCCGAGTGTTGATCCCACGCCGGATTCGCGGAGTTATCGCCGTACGTAACCTGGATGTACCGCACACCCGTTTCGCAGAAACGCCGTGCCATCAGACACTGTTTGCCGAAGGTGTCGGTCGCCTTTTCGCCGATGCCGTAGAGCTTGAGTGTGTCGGCGGTTTCCTTGGAAAGGTCGAGGATGTTCGGTGCGTTTTGCTGCATCTTCCATGCGAGTTCGTACGAATTGGCCACCGCTTCATACTCCGAGTCGCCGGGCATTTGCTTCAACTGTTCGGCATGGAGATCGCGTAACAGGTCGAACCGCGATTGTTGATCGGCCAGGCTACTCGTGCCTTTCAGGTTGCGAATTGTCACCTCGGATGCGGGGCGGCCGGCTTTGCCGAGGCCGGTGCCTTGGTACATCGCCGGGAGGAATGCCGTCCCGTAATTGCGCGATCCACCGTTGCCCGATGACGGCGCGATCGACACGAAGCCGGGCAAGTTTTCGTTCTCGCTGCCGAGGCCATAAAGCGCCCACGAACCGATCGACGGGCGTACGAAATTCGTCGAGCCACAGTGTAGAAACAACGTGGCGGGGCCGTGCGCGACACCTTCGGTGTGCAGCGATCGAATTTGGCACAACTGGTCAATGTGGCGATTGGTTTCGGGGAACAAGTCAGATGCCCAATGCCCCGACTGCCCGCGTTGGGCGAACTTCCAGAGCGGCTTCATCACTCGCTGATTCGAGCCGCGATTCCCCGTATTCGCGAGGATTCGTGCATCGTCGAAGGCGAACTGCTTGCCATCGTCCTTGTCCAGTCGCGGCTTGTAATCGTACGAATCGAACGTCGCGATTGGTGTCGCCGCCTAACGGGGGTGACGCCGCCGCAGCGGTCTGCGCTTCCGGTAGGAAGCAGTAGCACTCGCGTCCTCCGCTTCAGCCAG
>JAYSKW010000990.1:0-2274 GCA_043726085.1 Limnoglobus sp. | reverse complement strand
TCGCTTTCACTCATCGACGAAATTTCCTGATCGCCCACGGTGATCGTCCCCGCCGTCGGTTGATCCAGCCCGGCGATCAAGTTCAACAGCGTCGTTTTGCCCGAACCCGATGGCCCCATTAACGACAAGAACTCCGCCTCACCCACATCGAGGCTGAGGTTCTGAAGCACATCGATCGCCTCGGTGCCGCGAGTAAACGACTTGTATAAGTCTCGGACTCGCACGATCGGTTCGGCCATGAAACATCTCCGCAGTGTGAGTGGTGTCAGTTCGGTTTCGGGGCTTCGAGCGGTGCGTTCGCGTCGTATTTGCGGTTGTACAGCGTCACCACGACGCCCATCTTCGGCTTGAGGAACGAGCCGGGCAGTTCGCCCTTTTGCAAGATCACTTTCACGCGGACTTTGACCACGCTCTTGCTGTCGTCGGCGATCGGCATGATCCGCGCGATGTAGCCTTTGTACGAACGCTCGGTGTACGCCTCGGAGCGAACAATCGCATCTTGGTTGTCGAACACTTTGCGCAAATCGCGCTCGGCGACGTCGATCTCGACTTCCATCTCGGCGAGGTTGGCGAGGTCGCAAATGCTACCCGATGTGCTGCCGAACGCGAGCGGGTTGACGAGGTTGCCGAGTTCGGCTTTCTTGGTGAGCGCGACGCCGTCGATCGGCGCGCGAATGACGCAGTTATCGAGCCGCCACTGCGATTGCAGCAGTCGTGCCTGTGCGACATCGACTTCCGCACTCGCGGCGACGACGTCGGATTCGGCGGCGGCTTTGCGTTCTTGGCGTGGGCCTTCTTTCAAAATCTGTAACGTAGCGGCGAGGCGGCGGAGTTTGGCATCGGTAGCGAGAATGTCGAACCGCGCCTGTTTCGTTTCGCGATCGGCGGCCGATGAGCCGAGCCGTTCGAGGCGGCCTAACTCGTCGGCTTGTCGCGCTCGTAGTGCATCGTTTTCCTTGTATTCTTCTTCGACTTGCGTGACTTCGATTTTCCGGACCGATGCGGGCATGAGTTCGGACAATCGCAGTTTCGTCGCTTCCAAGCGAGCCTTCGATGCCGCCACGTTCGCTTTCGACTCGGCCACTTGCGCTTGGTAGTTCACATCTTCGAGCTTCGCGAGAACTTCGCCCTTCTTGAACGACTTGCCTTCGACGATGTTCAACTCGACGACGCGGCCCGCCACGTCGATGGGGCTGATGGCGATCTGTTGCGGCGGAATCAGCGTGCCCTTTTGCTCCAGCACGATCGCCCCCGCCTCGGCAATAGTTCCCGTGTTGGTTGCGGGTGTCAGCGATTTACTCGGCGCGTTGCCACTCGCCGCTTCGGTGTTCGTTGCGTTGCTTTTGCCGTTACCGAAGCCGCCTTTGTACCCGCGCACGCCGACGGCGGCCCACGCCACCGCGAGCATCAGGCACAAGATCCACGGTAGCCACGACGCCCCGCCCCGCCCCGTTCCCTTGCCCGCTCCGAGTTGGTCCTTGAGCCGCAGTTGCTGCACGCGATTGATGAGTTCGCCGTTAGTGGTCGAATGCGACGGTGCCGTGTCGTTCACGTTTGCTCCCCGGTAGGGGTTGAAGGGGACACCCCGAAAATCGGGGCGAGAAGTTGGCTAATTGCTGCCATCGTCCGTTTCCGGTCATGTGCGTTCGGGTCGACGGCCAGTTGCCCGCCCAACCCTTGCACGAGTGCCATGATGATCGAAGCCGCCACCAGCGGTGGCACCGGCGGCGGGTCGGGTACGCTCGCCGCGTAATCGGCGGCGATCATCGCACGCCACTCGGCGTTCAGCGTCGCCAATCGTTGCCGCACATCGTCGCGATAACTCACTTGCGCATGGAAAGTATGGATCAGGCTCAGAAACGCCATGTGCCCCGCATCGGGCGGTTGCAACGTCTGGTCGATCATGTGGCGAACGCAGTCCCACGCACGCCCCGTCATCGGTTTCGGGCCGTCGCCCTGCATCGCTTCGAGTTTCATCCGGCCGATCATGCGATCCAACACCGCGAGCAAGATGTCTTCCTTCGTGGGGAAGTAGTACGTCAAATGCCCGCGGGTCATGTTCGCCCGCTTCTCGATGTTGGCCAGCGACAACCGGTGAATACCCTGCGTCGCGATGATTTCCACCGCCGCATTCACAACCTGAGCGCGACGACGTTGCGCGATGTCGGACTCCACCACCAAAGGTGTGACATCGGCAATCGTAATCGCAGGTCGCTTCGGCATCGGGTGACTTTAGACCGTTCGGACTATTATTGCAAACATATTAGTCCGATC
>JAYSKW010000989.1:0-10891 GCA_043726085.1 Limnoglobus sp. | reverse complement strand
ATCGCGGACCATGTGGACGCCCGGCGAGAGAAAGTATGGCAGCATAATCACTTCGGTGGCACCCGCTTTCACGCAGAGTGCGCCACCTTCGGGGATCGACGGTTCGGCCAATTCGAGGAACGAAACTTGCACGATCTTGTAACCGCCCCGCGCGTCGATTTGTTCGGCAACGTGGCGGAGATCGTCGTTCGCTTCGGCACGGCGACTGCCGTGGGCCATCAGGAGCAAGGCACGCATCGGTCGGGGTTCTCGGTGGAGGTCATAAAATAGTCGTAGGTCGATTTATGATAGTCGGAGGTCGGCATGATTGGCACGCGGATTGGCAATTGGGTTTTGATGTCGGAAGTCGGTCGCGGTCACACCGGTACGGTCTATCGTGCCACTGCGGCGGAGGTGAAATCCGCCGACGATCCGACGATCGCCGCCGTGAAAATCCTCCACCCGGCAACGGTGCGCGATTCGACGTTCCTCCAGCGATTCCCTGGCGAAATGCTCGGCCTGCGACGGTTGACGCACCCGAACATCGCGTGCTTCCTCGATAGCGGCGTCCACGCGGGGCTGGCGTACTACGCCACCGAATTCGTCGAAGGCACCGACTGCGCTACGCTGCTGGCACGTCACGAAAAGACCGCCGAGCAACCCGGCCTGAACTGGCAGCAATCGGTGCTGAGCATCGCGGTACAAGCGACGCGGGCGCTGAAACACGCGCACCACCGCAGCATCCTGCACCGCGATCTGAAGCCGTCGAACTTCATCTTGATGGCCGATGGGACGCTGAAACTCACCGATTTCGGCGTGGCGAAACTCGTAGCGTTACCCCCGTTGGCGTTGCCCGGCGAAGCGATGGGCACGGCAGGGTACCTTGCGCCCGAGCATTTCACGGGCAAACCGCTGACGCGGCGCAGCGACCTCTACGCGCTCGGCGGCGTGATCTACACGCTGCTCACGGGGCGACCGCCGTTCCATGCGACGACGGCGGCCGAGTTCATGCACAAACATTGTTACGCGCTCCCGGATCGGCCCGGTAACTTCCTGCCGAAGTTGCCGGTGGAAGTCGACGAACTCGTTTGCGAACTGATGGCGAAAGACCCCGCACGCCGACCCGCGAGTGCGCCGGCGTTGCTCGAAGAATGGGACCGCATTCGGGGAAAGCTCGAACGCAAAGGCGAAAAGGTCGTATTCCCGCCCGCGCCGAACGACCCGACCGGCACGCACGCCCCGCTTGGCGACACGCCGCCCGCCGTGACGGATCGCGAAGCGGACCCCGCCGAACGCCGTGCCAAACGCATCCAGGCGGCGGTGTTGGGCGGTTCGCTTGCGGTCGTTATCGGGCTGATCCTGTTCGCGTTCCTTCGCCCACGGCCATCGCCGGAGTCACTGTGGCAGGCCGCCCAACCGCTGCTCGCTTCGGAAAACCCCGACGATTGGGACAAAGCCCGCGATGAGTATCTCGACCCGCTGACCGCCCGCAACCCCGACTGGAACGCCGACGAAGTGCGGGCCGCGAAACGACGCATCAAAGACACGAAGGAGATGCTCGCCGCATTCGCGCCACTGGGGAAAGCGAAGTACAGTTCGGAGCCGGAACGATTGTATTATCTGGGGTTACGCCAGTTCCAAATGGGCGAGCGCGTGGCGGCGCGGCGGACGTGGGATGCGGTGATGCGGTTGTTTGCGAATACACCCGATGCATCGCACTGGGTCGAACTGGCGAAAAAGGCCACGGCGCAACTCGATCGGCAGCCTGCGACGAACCTGCCACCGACGCCTTCTTATGCAACGATCGTAGAGGATGTGCGAAAGTTGCGGGCGAGCGGGCAGAACGGCGATGCAGACACTATGTTAAAGGCATTCGAGGAACTCTACCGCGACCGGGCCGACACTGCGGACCGAGTTCGCGCCGCACGAGAAGCCGGAGTTCCGAAGCCGTAATGTTTGTTCGGAGCCTTCCGATGGCGACGCCGACTGCGAATGTAGCCGATTATTGTGGTGTGTTGTCGCGGAGTCGGCTGATGCCGAACCACGAGGTGACGACCATTCTGGATACGTGGCGGAACGAGACGCGCGCCGCCGATACCGACGTCGATTCGTTCCGTCGCTACCTCGTCATTCGCCGTTACCTGACCGATTACCAAGCCGCGATGTTGCAGCGCGGCCACGCCGAAGGCTTCTTCGTCGGCGGTTACGTTATCCTCGATCGCATCGGTAAGGGGCAGACGGCGGGCGTTTACAAGGCCGTGCATCAATCGGGGCAGACGGTCGCGCTGAAGGTACTCGCGGCATCGAAAGCACGCAACCCGCACCTGCTCGGCCGGTTTCAACGCGAAGGACGGTTGCTGACGCAGTTGAAGCACCCGAACATCGTTCGCGCCTTTCAGCTTTCGCAGACGGTGGCCACCAACGAAGATCGTTCCGGCGTGCATTTCATCGTCATGGAACAGATCGAAGGCGAAACGCTCGATGTCGTCCTCGCACGCCGCGTGAAACTACCGGCTGCGGAAGCGGCGCGGATTATTCATCAGGCGCTCGGCGGGTTGCAGCACTTGCACGAAAAGCGGATGGTCCACCGCGATCTGAAGCCTGCGAACTTGATGTTGACCCCACACACGACCGATTCGACGCTCGCGGCCACGGTGAAGATTCTCGACATCGGCTTGGGCCGCGAACTTTTCGACGAAGAAAGCGGCAGCACGCAGGATATGCACCTGACCGCCGAGGGAACCGTCCTCGGTACGCCGGATTACCTCGCCCCAGAACAAGCCCGCGACGCACGTGGGGCCGATATTCGCGCGGACATTTATAGCCTAGGCTGCGTGCTGTATCACCTGCTCGCTGGTCGGCCGCCGTTCTCCGAAAAGAACGTGATGGCGACGATGGTGAAACACGCGACCGAGCAGCCGACGCCGATTTCGCAGTTGGCCACCGGCGTGCCACCCGGCTTGCAGATGGCGCTTAACCGGATGATGGCGAAAGATCCGAGCGGGCGGTATCAAACCCCCGCCGATGCCGCCGATGCGCTGCGAGCGTTCTTGCCGTCGAATGCCCAGAAGGCGATGGAGTCTGCCGTGCTGCCAAGCTTCCAGAAATGGCTCGAATCTGAGTCGTCGATGGAACTCGCCGCACCCAAGCCGATGCCCGCGCCGCGCAACGGCCAGGGTGCGATCCACATCGGGGCCGACCCCGTGTTGGCACCCGCATCGCGACCGTCGATGTCTGGGCCAGCATCGGGGAAAATTCGCGCGAGTGGCGGGATGGGTTCGCCACAATCGCCGACACCCGCCGCCATGAAACCGAAGCCGAGTGTGAGCGGGCCGCCATCGGGCAAGATCAAGATCGGCATGGGCCTCGCCGCCGCACTCGCCGGAGCATCCGCCAGCCCGGCGCAGGCGCTACCCGCATCGCTGAAACCGCCCTCGGTGGCGGGCCGACCGTCGCCGATCCCGCCGAATTCGCCGCACCTCACCGACTTCGACGTCGAGCTACTCCCGTTATCCGGCGCACTCACCGCCCCTGCCGATCTGGCCATCGCCCGCGTCGAGCAAACCCCGCCGATGCGACCGCTCTACGACCTCGACCGCCGCGACTTCCTGATGCTCGGCATCGGTGCGGGTGGCGTCATCGCCGCGATCGCCATCGGCATCGGCGTCGCCAGCATCAACAAGAATAAACTCCGCGCCCACCCGTCCGAAACGAGCGATTAAGCCGACTTCTCTACTGGTGCAGGCTCGCTTTCTTCGGGGGCGATTGGCTTGGGTGGGCCGTTGCGGAGTTCGATCAGGCCCTGAATGGCCACGTAGAACACGGGCACGAAAAACACCGCGAGTACGGTCGATGTAATCATTCCGCCAAAGACGGCGGTGCCGAGCGCCCGCCGACTGGCGGCACCCGCACCCGTCGCCCACACGAGCGGCGCGACGCCGAGGATGAACGCGAAGCTCGTCATTACGATTGGCCGGAATCGCATCCGGGCCGCCTCCGTTGCGGCTTCTCGCACGCTCCGGCCTTTCAACCGCAATTCGCGTGCGAATTCCACGATCAAGATCGCGTTCTTGCTCGCCAACGCGATGATGAGCACGACGCCGATCTGCGTGTAGACGTTGTTGTCGCTACCGCGATAGTTGACCGCCGCAACCACACCGAGCAGCCCCAGTGGCACGACGAGAATCACCGCGAATGGCAGCAGCCAGCTTTCGTACAGGAACGCGAGTACGAGGTAAACGAGCAGCACGGCGAGGCCGAACACGGCCACCGCTTCACCGCTAATGCGTCGCTCCTGGAAGGCGATGCCCGTCCAGTCCGAACCCATCGAGCGCGGCAAAACTTCCGCGCCGACTTCTTCCATCACCTTCAGCGCTTCACCGGAACTCACACCGAGAGCCGCCCCGCCGTTGATCGACGCAGTCGGGTAAAGGTTGTAGCGCGTGACCGACTGCGGCCCGAGGCGGGATTCGATCGCCATGAGCGTCGCTAACGGCACCCGCCCGCCGGTACGGTTCCGCACTTCGAGCTTGCGCAAAAGGCTCGGATCGGTGCGGAAGCGGGCGTCGGCCTGTACGCGCACCTGGAATGTGCGGTCGAACTTGTTGAAATCGTTGACGTACACCGAGCCGACGTTCGCCTGAAGTGCCGCGAAGACATCGCTAACGAGTACGCCCATTTTCTCCGCTTTCACGCGGTCGATATCGAGGTAAATCTGCGGCACGCCGGCGCGGTACGTGGAGGCAATCTTCTGGTCGATCTCCGGGCGCGTCTTCGCTTCGGCGATCACGGCTTGCGTTCGCTCCATGAGAATGTCAGCGCCGACGCCTTCGCGATCTTCGATCTGCATCTGGAAGCCACCCGCCACACCGAGTCCTTGGATCGACGGCGGCACGATCACGAGCGTGAACGCCTCGCCGATTTGCGAGAGTTCGCGCTGCAATTGACCCACCAGCGCGTCTTGTTGGAGTTCGGGCGTTTTGCGTTTTTCCCAATCGGTCCATGCGATGAACGCGGTCGCGCTGTTCGGGGCTTGCGTGCCATCGAGCAGCGAGAAACCGCCGAGTACGAACCAGCTTTCAACGCCGCCCTTCTCTGCATTCCTTTCAAAGACGACGTTCATTTTGTGAACGACTTCCTTGGTCCGCTCGAGCGAAGCGCCGTCGGGAAGTTGCACCGCGATGATGACGTAACCTTGATCTTCGGTCGGCAGGAAACCGGTGGGGGTTCGCTGGTACGACCACCCCGCCAACGCCGCTAGCGCGAGGAAGACGATCATGGTTGCCCACCAGACTTTGATGAGCTGCCGCACCGACCAGGCGTACGCGGCTTCGATCGGCTTCCAAACGAAGTTAAAGGCCCGCGAGAAGATGTTCGGCCCGCCCGTCCGCGGCTTCAACCACGTGGCACATTGTGCGGGTTTCAGCGTCAGTGCGTTAATGGCGCTCAGGAACGCGGTCACGGCAATCGTGAGTGCGAACTGGCGATAGAGTTGCCCCGTGATGCCACTCAGGAACGCGGTCGGCAGGAAAACAGCCATGAGAACGAAGGTAATCGCGATCACCGGCCCGGTGACTTCCTTCATCGCTTGGATCGTTGCATCGCGCGGCGAGAGGCCATTCTCGATGTGGTGCGACGCATTTTCGACGATCACGATGGCGTCATCGACGACGATGCCGATGGCGAGGATCAGCCCGAAAAGCGTGAGCAGATTAATCGAGAATCCCATCAGCGGCATGAAGGCAAATGCACCGATAATCGTCACGGGAACGGTCGTCGCCGGGACGAGCAGTGCCCGCCAGTTTTGCAGGAACACCAGAATCACGATCAGCACCAGCGCACCGGCTTCGAGCAGCGTGTAATACACCTCGGTGATGGCCGACGAGACGAACTTCGTCGTGTCGAAGGGGATCGAATATTCGACGCCTTCCGGCAGTGTCGGCTTGAGCTTCTCCATCGCCGCACGGACGTTCTTCGCCACGTCGAGCGCGTTGGAACCGGGCAGTTGATAGATGAGGATGTTCGCCGCTTCGAGGCTGTTGCGTTCGTTGAACGAGTCGTACGACTGCGCACCGAGTTCGACGCGGGCCACATCGCGCAGATAGACGATCTGCCCTTCTGCAGCAGACTTGATGACGATGCCCTCGAACTCGGCGGGGTCTTTCAGTCGTCCCTGCGTCGTCACCGTGAGCTGGAACGACTGCCCGATGCGGTTCGGCGGCTGGCCGATCTGCCCGGCGGGGACTTGCACGTTTTGGCGGGCGAGCGCCGCCACCACCTCTTGCGTGGTGAGTTGCCGCGAGGCGAGCTTGTCCGGATCGAGCCAGATCCGCATCGCATACGAGCCGACACCGCGAACTTGCACATCGCCCACGCCGGTGACGCGGCTGAGTTCGTCCCGCAGCCGGAGGGTAGCGTAATTCGATAAAAACAACCCGTCGTAATCGCCCTTGGATGCCGTGAGCGAGATCGCGAGGATGATGTTCGACGACTGTTTTTTGACCGTGACGCCCTGGCGACGCACTTCCTCGGGGAGCGTCGGCTCGGCTTTGCTCAAGCGGTTTTGCACGAGGACTTGCGCATCTTCGAGCCGAGTGCCAATCTCGAAAGTGATGGTCAAAGAATAGCTGCCGTCCGCCGAACTCGTCGAGTTAATGTACGTCATGTTCTCGACGCCGTTGATCTCCTGCTCGATCGGCGCGGCCACGGTGTCGGCCACGGTACGGGCGTTCGCACCGGGGAAGTTCGTGCTCACGATAACAGTCGGCGGCGTGATCGCCGGGTACCGTTCGACCGGCAGGCGGTTCAGCGCGACGAGTCCGAAGAGGATGGTCAGAATCGCAATCACGTTGGCAGCAATCGGTCGATCGATGAAGAATCGCGAGATCATGGGGGAAGCGTCCTGGGTGGTGTGAAAGTATTAGCGGGTCACGGGCGATGTTGGCCCTTTCAACTCCCACTCTTCGGGTTGCGCCATCTCACCCAGTCGCACTTTCTGCAAGCCGACCACGATCACCGAATCGCCGGGTTGCAAGCCTTTCCCCTTCTCCGGGTTAATTTGTATCGCCACGATGGAACGCAACTGCGGTGCCGCCGGAGCGGGTTTGTCTGCCGTCGCAGGTGCCTTTGCCGCGAACTTCCATTCCGGTTTCGGTGTATCGCTGGTCGGCATACGCCAGAACTGCGGGCCGACTTTCACCGTTCGCTTCGTCACTTTGTTATCCGGTTCGACCACGTACACGTAACGGCCTTCTTGCCCCGTCATGAGTGCGTCTTCGGGGATGAGGAGCATGTCTTGCTCTTTGCCCCTCGGTACTTGAACGCGCGAATACAATCCGGGGTATAGCAGCCGCGACTTCTGCGAACCGATCATTGGGTTATCGACGCGGCCCCGGAGGCGCACCGTTCCGGTGCCAGTTTCCACGCGGTTATCGCGGAAGTCCATGAAGCCAGCATGTGGATAACCTTCTTCGTTCACGACGCCGATATCGACGCGAAGATCGCCCTTCGCGGGGCGTGTGACGGTGTTGTCGGCCACCGCTTTCTGATATTCGACGAAGTCGCGTTCGGGAACATCGAAGTACACGTGGAGCGGGTCGACGCTGAGGATGGTCGTCAGCAGCGTCGCTTCTTTCTGGCCAACGAGGTTGCCACGGGTCACGCGCGTACGACTGATTCGCCCGGCGATCTCGGCGCGAATATCGGTGTAGCCGAGCTTTAATTTCGACGTGCTGAGTGCCGACAGTGCCGCGCCTTTGCTAGCGACCGCGACTTTGAGTTGCGCCTGGGTCAGTGCGAGTACACCGGAGGCTTTTTCGAGTTCGGCCTTTGAAGCGGCAGCCCCCAAACTGGTGACACGTTCAAAATCCGACTTCGCGTTGCGGATCTGGACCTCGGCGTTCGCGATGTCGGCTTCGGCCTTGGCCACGTCGGCTTCGCTCTTCGCGACACCCGCGAGATACTCGCGATTATCGATCTTGTAGAGAGGTTTGCCCTTCTCGACTTCATCGCCTTCCTGGAAGAGAATATCCGTGAGCATCCCTTCGACACGCGCTTGCACCTGGACCGATTCGATCGCTTCGAGGTAGCCGTTGTACTCGTAATAATTCTGGACTTTCTGCACGACAGGGTGGACGACCGCCACAACCGGTGGAGGCGAGGCCGGCGGCACAGGCTTCGCGGAACGGCAGCCAGAACATGCCGATGCGAACAACGCCAGTGCCAACAATTGGCGAACGGGCAGAAAGAGTGTTGGCAGCAAAGTCGCATCCTTTAAGGGCTGAGATACACGCACGGCCGGGTAAGCCGTATGACATTACCTGTATTCGCGATGAGACCTTTCATCAAACACGATGGGGATTCAGCATCTTTTGTGCCCGTCCTGTAGAAAGTCGCATCGGTAAAATCGTCGCGATTTGAACCGTGCCCGGAGACTGCCGATGCCGATCCACGCCCGCCACTACGCCACGGGCCGCCCGCTCGCGATCGATGTCGTCGATGGCCGAATCGCGAGCATGACGGATGCGATCGATTCGCCGACGTTGCCGTACATCGCGCCGAGTTTCTACGATCCGCAAATCAATGGCTGCCTCGGTTTCGGCTTCGTTTCGCCGAATTTGGACGAGGCCGCGATCCGCACGATTGCCGAAACGTGTGCCCGTCACGGTATCGGTGCGTTCGCGCCGACGCTCATCACGAGTTCGTTTGAAACGCTACAACACGGCTTTCAAACGCTGTCGCAGGTGCTCGACGCCGATGCGGAACTCCGCCGTCGAATGCCGGTGTTTCACTTGGAAGGGCCGTACATATCTGGCGATGACGGCCCGCGCGGCGCACACCCGAAGGCCCACACGCGCGACCCCGACTGGGACGAATTCTGTCGCTGGCAAGACGCCGCCGGTGGTCGCATTCGCATGGTGACCGTCGCACCCGAGCGCCACGGCGCGATGGCGTTTATCGAACGACTCACCGCCTCCGGTGTCGTCGTCGCGATTGGCCACACGGCCGCGGCGGGATCGCAGATTCGCGACGCGGTGACCGCCGGTGCCACGACGAGTACGCACCTCGGCAACGGCTGCTACGCCACATTGCCACGCCACGATAATGTGATTTGGGAACAACTCGCGAACGACGGTTTGTGCGCGAGCCTGATACCCGATGGCCACCACCTGCCCGCGACCGTGGTGAAGTCGTTCGTTCGTGCGAAAACGGTCGCGCGCATTTTAATCACGTGCGATGCCGGTAACCTCGCGGGTCTGCCACCGGGGCGTTACAACGACTGGGGAACCGACCTGGAAGTGCTGCCGAGCGGCAAGATCGTGGTGCCCGGCACGCCGTACCTTGCCGGTTCGGGGTCGTTCACCGATACCTGCATCGGCCACATGGTGCGAATGGCGGGCGTAACCCTCGCCGAAGCGATCGACATGGCCGCCGTGCGAACCCGCGAACTGATGCGTCTGCCCGTGCCTACGCTCGCCGTTGGCGAAGTCGCCGACTTCATCGTGTTCGAGTGGGACGGCAACGCGTTGAAAATTGGCGATGCAGAATCTTGACTCGCTCGCGCACTCCCGTTACTTTGAGTTACCTGCCCACTATCGAATCCCTCACGCCGTACCACTTCCGAGGTTTCATGAAACGCATACTGAAGCTCGTGTTGCTCGCCGCAGTCATGCACTCCGCGTCGAGTTCGGCGGAGAATCCGCCCGTCGCCAAGCCGAAACCGAAGGCGAAACCCGACTATCAATACCTCTCGAAAGGCATCGAGGTGGCCGCCGCCACGGCCGAAGAGCCGAAGGTCAAGGCGTTCGGCCCCGATACCATCCAGGCGGCGAAGCAGTATCTCGACGATGGCGCGCATCATTGGGTGCGCGAAAAGAGTTGCGTCGCCTGCCACAGCACCGGCGTGTACATGGTCGAACGACCGGTGCTTACTCCGCTACTCGGCAAGCCCAGCGAAGAAGTTCATGCGTCGTTCGTCGAAGGCGTTCGCGCGACGGTCGGCAAGCCGGGTTTGCGTAATGGCGTGAAGGTGTTCGGCGACAGTATTGCATCGGTATGGCGTAGCTCCGGGTTGGCTGTGTGGGATAAACACGTGACGGGTACGCTCTCGAAGCACACCGACAAATCGCTCCGGCAAACGCTGCTCTGCCTCGCCGACGAAGGTCTCATCAAGACGATCGATCAAGTCGAAATCCCGTACATCACCACCGATTTTGAACTGACCGTGCAAGCCGCGCGGGCCATCGCCACGGCTCCAGGTTGGTTGGCCACGGTCAAAGACGACGACACGCTCGAACGCATCAAGCGGATGCAAACGTACCTGCGGCAGCACGTGCCGATCAGCGATTACGAACTGGCGTTGAAGTTGCAACTGGCCGCGCTCATGCCCGATCTCGTTCCGCAAACGCAGCGCGAGGCCGCCATCGCGATGCTCTGGAAGCAGCAACTGCCCGACGGCGGGTGGTCGACGCGGCGGATGTCGGACCTCCTGAAGTGGCACGAAAAGATGGACCCGAAAGTGATTGCGATGATTCAAGGCGAAACCGATGCCGCCAGCCCCTCCAGCGACCCGTACATGACATCGTGGGCCATCGTGTTGCTGCGCGAATCGGGAACCCCAACGAACGACGCCCGCATTCAAAAGGGCATCGTGTGGCTCAAGCAAAATCAACGCGTCTCGGGCCGCTGGTGGATGAAATCACTGTTCCGCGACACCTACCATTACAGCACGTACATCAGCACCGCGCAAGCCTTACGCGCGTTGGCTTTGTGCGGCGAACTTCCACCACTCTCCCCGTGAGACAGGTTTATGAAGTTACGTTTTACGCAGTTGCCCGGTTTGGGAGTCGGTAGAGCGGATCGCTGAGATAGGCTCGCACGGCGTCCCGGATGATTCGCATTTTGGCGTCGAACC
>JAYSKW010000988.1:0-7687 GCA_043726085.1 Limnoglobus sp. | reverse complement strand
TTCTGTCGGCCAATCACTTTCAATTACGGGCATCGCGTTCTCCCTTTAGGTCATCGACAATCGAAACAGAATCGGCAAATGATCCGAGCCGTTTTCTTTATCGGGCAGGCCGTTCTTTGTCAGCAACGATTCGACGCCATCGTGGTCGAGTATTCGCAAATCCTCAAGGCCATCCATCAACGATGGCCGAAGAAGCACTTGATCGAACATCTCCCAGAAATAGCTTACCGCGCCGTCCGGTCCTGCGTAATAGGTTCCTGCGGGTCCATGAGTCCGGTCGCCGAACAGGCTCCACATCGGGTTGTAGAAAAACGGGAAATCCTCATCGTCGAATGCGATCTGTCAATCTCTTGGAATGAATGGATTCGACGAGCCAGGATTGTCGTTGCCGACGCTCCGTGTACTCTTCAATCCCTCGTTCAGTCCCGAGGTGTGTATTACACTTTGTGGTGAGGGTTCCAGCTTGTCCGTCGTGGCTGGGGCGGAGATGTTTTCGCATCAACTGTACCCGTGCGCCATGGGAACCTATCGCGAACGAGTATCGATCCACGCTGAAATCGCAACCCAAATGATCGCAGATTTCGATGCGGTTTTAGCCGCCAATCGCGATGAAGTGGGGCGGATGGTATGCATCGCAGACGGTATGCCATGCGTACTCGTGCTCGCCAAAGAAACTGGAACCGATCGGTTGGAGTGTCACGCTTTCAGTCTGGCAGAGGAACTGTTCCTTTCGACTTTGATTCGTTTTTCGTGGGAATCGTGTCACAACGTCGGGGTGCGAAATGCACTGGCCGACTGCGCTAGTTATGTGGGCCTGAAACTGGCGTGCGAAATCGTCACTCCCATGCCAAAGTTGTTTCGTATCGCCGTCGTTGGCACGCCGGATGCCAAAGTGGATCTGCTTCGGCAGTGCCAGTAAATAGCGAGCACATCGAATGGAAATTTACTCGGGGTCATTGCTAGTTCGACTATTGAACGAAACCACTTACACACCCGGTTCTGCGGACAATACACATGCGTATTCGCGCGTGTACGATTTGACCGAACAGGCTTACAGACCATCTTCAAAACACGGTGTGATTTGCATCGGGCCGGACGAGCGAGAACACTCATGTATCTTGCTCGGCGAAGGCGGGGCAACGGGGATTCACGAACATTCTGCGGTGGTAGTTGGCCAACGTGGCTTCGTTGCGGTGGGCGACGCGATTTGTTCGCTGTTGTTACCCGATCTCAAGCTGGACTGGGCGACCAAAGTGGATGGATGTACCTGCTTTGGGGTTTACTACTCCCCCGATCACGATTGCCTTTTGTCGCATGGCGAGATGGAAATTGCTCGGGTCAGTCTTTCGGGTGAAATCGTATGGTCCGAAGGTGGCAAAGACATTTTCACGGGATGCTTTCAGTTGGCCAAAGATCACGTGGAAGTCGTTGACTTCAACGGACATCTCCATCGATTTGACATCGCCCGTTGATCGCCCAACGACTCTTCTTCCCCGTTGCCTACAATAGTCGCACACTGCCTCCGTAACCTCACGGCCTGCGCTATCGTGCCTACTGTTTTGCCCGTTTCCCACGCGCCGCACGAACCGACGTTAGCCGAGTTGGCCACCGTTCAGGCGGGGGCGTATCAGCCGGTCGATCTGGCACGCATTCAGAATGCGGTGCGGGAAATCCTCATCGCAGTCGGCGAGAATCCCGACCGTGAAGGGTTGATCGAAACGCCGGCCCGCGTCGCCCGCATGTACGCCGAGATTTTTAGCGGGCTGCACACAAACCCGGCAATCCACCTGCAAAAGTTGTTCACGCAAAAGCACGACGAAATGGTACTAGTGAAGGACATCGAGTTCGCGTCGTGTTGCGAACACCACTTGCTGCCGTTCACTGGGAAGGCGCACATCGGCTACCTGCCCGATGGCCAAGTCGTCGGCCTCAGCAAGCTCGCGCGGGTGGTCGAAGTGATCGCGAAACGGCCGCAGGTTCAGGAACGCATGACCGAGGATATCGCCGACCTGATTATGAACGAAGTGCAGCCGCGCGGCGTCGGGGTGATCATCGAGGCGAGCCATTCGTGCATGACGATTCGCGGCGTGCGCAAACCCGACGCGATGACGATTACGAGTGCCGTGCGCGGCCTCGTGAAAACCAACCCGATGACGCGCTCCGAACTGATGAGCCTGGTGTTCGGCCACCGCGGCTGATGACAGGCTCGAGTGCGAACCGCGAACCCATTACGGATGACCGATGAACGACGAGGCTTATTCGGACCTGATGCAGCGCTCGAAAGACGTGGCGTTACTGAACTCGTGCGCATCCGTGCTTCAGTGGGATCAGCAGACGTACATGCCGCGCGGCGGGGCGAGTTTTCGCGGCGATCAGATGGCGATTCTCGCGACGATCGCGCATCAAAAATCGACCGACCCGCGAATCGGCGAACGGCTTGCGGTAGTGACGACACCGCCCGATTCGCTCGAAGCGGCAAACGTGCGGGAACTGCGTCGCGGTTACGACCGCGCGACGAAAATCCCCGCACGGCTGATCGAGGAACTCGCGCGGATTACCACGCAGGCACAGGAAGTCTGGACCGATGCGCGGGCCAAAAACGAGTTCGCGCTGTTCCGCCCGTGGCTCGAGCAAATCTTGGCGCTGAAGCGCGAAGAAGCCCAGGCCGTCGGGTATGCCGACCACCCATACGATGCCTTGCTCGACGAGTACGAACCGGGTGCGCGATCTGCGGATTTGAAAGTGCTATTCGCCGATTTGTCCCGCGAACTGGTGCCGCTGTTGCGGGGAATTGCCTCCTCGGGCAAGCGACCGGATCGCACGATTCTCGAACGCGATTTCCCGATCGACCGCCAGCGAATCTTCGCCGAAAGTGCCGCCTGCGCGATCGGCTTCGACTTCGCCGCAGGTCGTCTGGATCAGACGACGCACCCGTTCTGTTCGGGCTTCGGCCCCGGCGATTGCCGCATTACCACGCGGTATAACCCGCGATTCTTCAACGAGGCATTCTTCGGCGTTCTGCACGAAGCGGGGCACGGGCTGTACGAACAAAACCTGCCCGCAACGCAGTTCGGCACCCCCGCCGGCGCGTACTGCTCGCTCGGCATTCACGAATCGCAATCGCGACTCTGGGAGAACCAGGTCGGGCGCGGGCAACCGTTCTGGTCGCACTTCTTCCCGAGGCTCAAACAGACGTTTCCGAGCGTGGCGGACGTGACTGCGGAGGCGTTCCACTTCGCCATCAACGACGTGCGGCCATCGTTCATTCGCGTGGAAGCCGACGAGGCGACGTACAATTTGCACATCGCGCTGCGGTTCGAGTTGGAGTGCGAAATGCTGGCCGGGAACCTGCCCGTCGCCGACCTGCCGGAGGCGTGGAATGCGCGTTTTCGTGCGTTATTCGACCTCACGCCACCGTCGGACCGCGAAGGCTGCTTGCAAGACATTCACTGGAGTTTCGGCGGCCTCGGCTACTTCCCGACGTACACGCTCGGCAACCTGTTCGCGGCGCAGTTCATGGAACGGGCACGCATCGACCTCGGCGGCCACGACCTCGATGCCGCCTTCCGCCGCGGCGAATTCACGTTGCTCAAAGACTGGCTCGTGAAAAACATCCACACGAACGGACGCCGTTACTTGTCGCAAGATCTGTGTCAACGCATCACCGGCGACTCATTAAAAGTGGCCCCACTCGTCCGCTATCTGAAAGCGAAATTCGAGCCACTGTACGAGTTGTGAGTTGGTGTGGGTAACATTCCGTTTATGATGAGGGTTCTGGATCTGATAAAATGAAACGGTTCGAGGTCGTACGATCTCGCAGAAAGGAGGCGTGTAGTGGTCACTCGCAAGGTTCGACTGACGAGCCAACGACATTTCGGCAAGCGTCTCCCGCATCATGCCGTTCGTATGATCGACGCGATTGTCGATCTCGCTCCACGCATAGTAAACATGATTTTTCGGGGTCGCAGCCACGGAAAGAAACCGAACTGGCTCGCGCCCGCGCTCGATTTTCGTTTCGTCGGTCACGATGGCGACGACGAGACGAATCTCTACTTTGAAGCTCCGGTTTTCGGAGATGCCATTCCGCAGCAATATGCACAAGGGGAGTTATGGCCGAGCCGCCCCGATGCCAACGATACGGGCTTCGAGTTACTCGCCGATCTGTTGACGGATTTCGGCTCGAAAAATCGCGACAGCGATCGGTTCGATCGACCCCTACTGAAGAAGTTCATCGAACTGCGTCCTCTGTTCAGCGAAACGCTCTTTGAAACGCTGGTAGTCGAATCGAGCCGAACGAACGCGGTCATCGATCCTTCGACAATTCTGACAGTGACGTCCTTCTACGAGACGACACCCGGCCCCAAACGCGTGAAAGTGTACGGCACGCTCGACATGATTCGGGCCAGTACGCAGCGTTTTGCGTTGATTATGCCGAATGGCGACGAAGCGCAGGGCATTCTGATAGAGGATGATATTTGCAACCTGCAAGGTTTGCTCGGCCAGCCCGTATCCGTCTTCGGCAAAGCCATTTACCGGCCGTCCGGCAGGCTGTTACGCATCGACGCCGACAAGGTGGAACCCGGAACGAAAGCCGATGAGTTCTTCGGTAAAATCCCCAAGGGTCGCACATCGCAACCCGCCGGCACGAAGAGCCACGCCCGAAACGAGAAAGGTGGCGTCAACGCCATCTTCGGCAAGTGGCCCGGAGATGAAACGGACGAGCAAATCGAAGACGCCCTTTCGAGAATGAGTTGATCGATGGCCTCACGATTCCTCCTCGATACGTGCGTTCTGGTTCACCTCGTTCGCGGCGACGAATCGGGCAAGCAGATTCAGCGGGATTACAATCTGAAAGCGTTCTACAGCGAATGCCTGATCTCGGTTGTCACACGCGGAGAAATGGAAAAACTCGGACGCGAGTTCGCGTGGCCATCGGCAAAACTCCAGAAAATGCGCGATCTCCTCGACCAAGTCATCACTGAAGACATCAATACCGAGAGTATCATCGCGAATTATGCCGAGATCGATCATTTCAGCGGTTTGCTCGGGCACAAGATGGGTAAGAACGATGTTTGGATTGCGGCTACTGCCAAATCCACGGGTTACCAACTCATGACGATGGATCGGGATTTCGATCACCTGGACAAAGTTCATCTCTCGCTGATTTTCATCGATCCCCAGAGCCACCAAGCGCCATGACCAAGACCCGCAGCAGTGGCGTTGTCACGACGCATCACCTCAGCCCACGCAACAGCTTTGAGGCTGAGCCTCGCCTCCCATCGCGAAATCTGTCGCGATCGTGCGGTTGGCCTACGCGGCACGGAAAATGCGGCCTATATTACCAGTAGTGACTTCGACGGATTGAAAAACCGCCGATACGATTTAACTGGCGGGCCGCGACGTAGTTAATTCTTTCGGTGCCTGCCCGACGATGTTTCCATCCGTTAACGCCCGATGCAAGCCGTTGCGTATTTGGAGCGAATCGCCCTGCGAATGAATGCCATGGAAGTCGCCCCCCAAACGAAATCGACCGCCGCAAACGCACCGCACGACGATGTGTTGGGGACGGTGTCCGCGCAGACCGAAGACACGCGAACGGTGATCAATCTGCCGCGCGACCCGCACGACCCCGGCCTCCCGCCGACCGGTCCACGGCCATCGATCGGTTCGCAAATGACGATCGTCAACCCGGAAACCGGCGACCGCATCGCAGACTACGTGCTGCAAGATCGCCTGGGCCAAGGTGTGTCTTGCCACGTGTTTCGCGCGTGGGACGAAACGAAACAGTGCCCCGTGGCGATGAAGATCATCAACTGGGCGAACGTCTACGATCGCACGGCCGCGATGAAACAGATGCGGACCGAAGCGACGGCACTGGCCCGCGTGAAACACCCGCGAGTCGTGCGGTTCATCGACATCGGCTTCGACCCGCGCTGGCCGTACCTCGTGACCGAGTTCATCGAAGGCCGCCCGATGGGCGAACTCATCCGCTCGGGCGGGGCGCTTCCTCCCGATTGGGCGATGTACACGCTGTCGCAGATTCTCGATGGCCTCGGTGCCGTCTGGCGTGCAGGCATCGTCCACCGCGATATTAAGCCGGATAACATCCTCATCGGTTCCAGTGGCATTGCGAAACTGATCGACTTCGGTTTGGCCAAATCCGATGTGCTCAAGTTGGCCGAAGGCAACAGCGGGCCGGAACTCGCCGGAACCGCCGCGTACCTCGCGCCCGAACAAGCCCGCGATGCGAGTTGGGTCGACCTGCGTGCGGACATCTATTCGCTGGGTGTGACTTTGTACGAAGTGCTGAC
Organism: Limnoglobus sp.; assembly: GCA_043726085.1. GTDB lineage: Bacteria > Planctomycetota > Planctomycetia > Gemmatales > Gemmataceae > Limnoglobus. The sequence goes on along the minus strand of JAYSKW010000988.1, from coordinate 1,376 downwards.
GGGCAAGCTGCCATTCGAGGGCCGCAACCGAATGCAGATGATCTTCCAACACATGAACACGGCCGCCCCATCGGCGAGTGCCACCAACCCCGAAGTGCCGATGCTGGCGTCGGACCTCTGCCAGTGGATGCTCGCGAAGAACCCCGACGAACGCCCGCAAACCTTCGAAGACGTCCGCCAAGGTTTCGACACCGTAATGAGTTCGCTCGCCAAACGCTGAGCCACGAACGAGATGGTTTTCGGATTGCGAACGCCTGGAAAATTAGGCTTTCCGTCGCTTCACGTTTTACACGATAAGAGAAAGTCAGTTCCATTTGGCGTTAGCCCATTCCTGTTGCACATGACGGTGGCAGGATCAGTGGGCTGACGCAACCGGCGGGTTACTGTTCACCGCCCGATGATGATCCTGGGGGACATGGCTTTCATCGTGGTGTGGGCTGCCAACCGACAATCGCGTTGATCATGCCAATGACTCCGGCCACTGCAAAAATGGATGCCAGAACCCACCGATCTGAAGTCGAGAAAACCCAAACGGCTACGCTCGTAAATAGCAGACCGCAACAGCCGTGAACAACACGAAACAGCCGCGCGTTCTTCTTGGGAATACCTCGTGTGCTCATAGATGTGATGCCGCCAAACTCACTAGTAAGCCTAATCTGTATCACCCAGTGCGGGTTACGCGGCGGGCACGCCCGCCACTGAGCTTGGGCAAGCGCTACAGGCTCATCCACATCAGGACCGGCCTGCCATCGGCCACCCACTTTTTGTCGGCCTAGCTTTAGTTCTCCAGGTCTTCTGGGTCTTCGATGTCTTCCGTCAGGATGTCGTACTCCAGCTCCACTGCCAGGGCATCGAGCAGCGGCCGACATGCGGCCCGATCCTCGGGCGGTTGGAAGTCGATCTCGATGAGGCCGGGGTTCGGCAACAGAAAGAACTCGAACTGCGGCCCATCTGCCTCCTCCCGGACGGTGACGTATGCAACCTGGCCGGTGTGCGACTGCCAATCGTTGAGATTGACAGGCGGGGCCGACACTTCGGTCAACCAGATGAGGTGATCCCGAACAGCCTGGTCGCCCCGCTCCCGGTCGATGGCGGCGAGAGGAAACCGAGCCACGACCCGCCGCAACAGTTCCTCCTGTGGAAGGTAGCCGCCCGCATGAGGATCGGCGCTTCGGAAAAGTAGAGTGTCGAGAATCGCCATCACGCCCTCCGGCCGCCGAACCAGTTATTCAACCGGAGAAACTACTTAGGCTCGCCTAACGTTCTTGGGGCGTTCTTGGGGCACTCCTCTTCGGCGGAGCCGAGCCTGCAGGCCGGGAACGTGGGCGGCGGGCTACACTAACCTTCCGGAAGTCGGCGACAGAACCCGTTATGTA
>JAYSKW010000987.1:0-4088 GCA_043726085.1 Limnoglobus sp. | reverse complement strand
GCCCGCCGAAGCTGCTCGAATTCAACGCCGATACGCCGACCGCACTCGTCGAAGCATCGGTCGCACAATGGTTCTGGCTCAAGGATGTCGACGATCGCGGCGACCAATTTAACAGCATTCACGAACGACTGATCGAAGGCTGGAAGGAACTCCACAAGGCCGACGATACGCCGATCCACTTCGCGGCGATGAGTGGCGTCGTCGAAGATTACATCACCGTGGAATATCTGCGCGACACCGCGATACAAGCGGGGTTCCAGACCGAATACCTGGACATCGAGGGCATCGGCTGGGATCGGCAACGGAAACTGTTCACGAACCGGTCCGGCAAGCCGATCGAACGGATTTTCAAACTGTACCCGTGGGAATGGATGTCGCGCGAATCGTTCGGCGAACATGTGCCGACCAGCAAAACGATCTGGATGGAACCGGCGTGGAAGATGATCCTGAGTTGCAAGTCGATCCTTCCGCTGCTGTACCAGTTGAACCCCGAGTCGCCGTACTTGCTGCCCGCGTGGTTCGAGGAACCCGAAGGGGTCGACTACGTGCGCAAGCCGATCCATGCCCGCGAAGGTGCGAACATTCAGGTCGTCCGTGGCGGCGAAGTCGTACTCGAAACCGACGGGCCGTACTCGGTCGATCGCGATGTCGTCTACCAGCAACTATTCCCGCTGAAGAGCTTCGACGGTCGATTCCCGATCGTCGGAAGCTGGATGATTAACGGTTGGGCGGCTGGCATCGGCATCCGCGAAGACGGCCAGATCGTCACGCAAAATACGAGCCGATTCGTTCCGCATCAGATGAGCGATTGACCGAAAGGGCGACCGATGAAACAGATCCACTGCCAGTTTGTCGAACTCGATACCGAGACGCGCGACTACCTGCGAACCGTCGCCAAACAGGTGGGCAACAAGACCCCCGGCGTGTTCGTGAAAGTGCAAAATTACTGGCCGATCTTCGCGTTCATCCTCGGGCCGATCATCGGCTTTATGGGTGTCATGGTTGCGCTGTTTTCGTCGAAAAATCCCTCGGCGGTGGCGATGCTCGTGACGGCCTCGGTGCTTCTCGGCGGTTGGATGTTCGTGTATGCGTTCCGCCGCTGGCTGGGCGGATCGTCGTCGAAATTCGCTGGCTTCTATACCTATTTCGATCCCACGCACGTTTACCAAGTCAACGGCGAAGAGATCACCGTCACCGATATTTCCGAGTTCGACGAAGTCTCGTTGAAGCACAATACCTCGAACGGCCAATATTCGTCGTCGAAGCTGACGTTCAACCTCGGCGGCGAGGGTCGGTTGGGTGTGCCGATGAAGAATTTACGCAAAGCCGAGTACGTGAAGAGTTACTACGATGCGATCGAATGGCTCGAAACGCACGACGACAAACAGTGGCGGAATCTGCCGTTGCACGAACTCGGCCTCGTCGCGAAGTCGGTCGTCGCCGCCGGCGATGTGCCCGAAGAACTCAAGATCGACAGCGTCGTCGATTCGTTACCCATCGAGCCGCAGAAAACGAATCGCGCTTCCGGCGGGCTGTTGCCGTACATCGCGATTCTGATTGCGGGCGTTGCGATCTTTTTCGCGTCGATGGCCATGATGACTCCGCTCCAGGACACACTCGCCTTCAACGATGCCAAGACGCACGGCGCGCCGGGGCTACGTGCCTATTTGCTCGACGACCGCAACACGCGGCACCGCGACGAAGCGAAACAATTACTGAGTGCCTTGTACGAACCGCCGCTCCTCCGCGTGAAAACGAACCTCAAAGACGAAGCCGTGAAAGCGCGCTTCGTCGAAATCCTCAACGGCCTACGCGACGCCGGTTCGCCAGTGCTGTCGCTCAGTGTGACCGAGAAATCGCCGCCCGATTTGGAAATGATGGCAACGACCCGCACATCGGCTTCGCGTACCGATCTCGCCGACACGCTCGGTACCTACATCGGCACCGAACTCGTCGCTTTCGCGGTGCCACCGCAAGATAAAAACGCCCACATCGAACTCGTTTACACCATCGTGCCGCAAGTCGAGAACATCGCCAGTTACAAAGTGAATTGGCAACTCCGGCTCCGCACGACGCCCGAGGGCGAAGCCGTCGATAGTCAGGTCTACACGCTGCCAAACTTCTACGATCTCGTCCGTATGGGGCAGATTCCGAACGATCTCAAAGTGGCGCTGTTCATGGAACTCTTCGACCAAGCGCCGCCGATGGTGCGACAAATCCCCATCGGCGGTGGCGACTTCGACTGATTGTTGCACCCATTTCCAAAATCCCCGTGCGCATGGTCGGGCGTTCGCGTCTCTATTACCGAGGGACACATGAGCGACGACGACACCGCGATGGTTATCCGTGCTCGCGATAGCGGCGACCGTGCCGCATTCGAGGAGCTGATTCGTCGCACATCGCGATTGGTCTACGCACGCCTGATCTTGGAGTGCGGGAACGTTCACAAAGCCGAAGATCTCGTGCAGGAAACCTACCTGCTCGCGTTCCGGTCGTTGCATCGGTTGCGGTCGCCGGAGGGGTTTCGTGCGTGGTTGTTGTCGATTGCCCGCAACGCACTGACCGACGATGCCCGGCATCATTCGCGGCAAAAGCGACTGACGCCCCAACGCGATGACAGCACATTGTCATTCGTGGCCTCGACCGAACCGGCACCCGGCGAGCAACTCGAAAAGAACGAACGACGCGAACAGGTTCTCTCCGCACTGCGTTCGCTGCCCGAAGAATATCAGTTGCCGCTGACGCTGCGTTACCTCGCCGGTGCCGACGCGGAAACGATCGGCACGCAACTCGGACTCACCAACGGCTCTTTACGCGGGTTGCTGCATCGCGGACTGAAACTGCTCCGCGAACGCCTGCCTGCCGACCTGCAAACGGAAAATGGGTGACCTTCGCCCATCCCACCGGATGCGCGAAACCCCACTGAAGGACGACCATGAACGACCATTCCACGATTCAAGAACAGATCGCGACGTACCTTGCCGATGGGCTGCGAAGCACGCAGCGAGCTGCATTTGAGACGCACATCAACGACTGCGTCGAGTGTGCGAAGCTGCTCGCGGATTCCCGTTCGACCGACGCGGCGTTGCAGGCGCTGTTCGCTCCACTGCGGCCCACCGCAACGCTCGAAGATCGCATCGTTCGCAGTTTGCGCGATGTGGAAGCGAAGCCGCGCGAACGACGCACGCGCTGGACGCGCTACATCGCCTACGGGCTGGCGGCATCGGTCAGCTTGGGTGCCGTCTCGCTCGGCGTGCAGCAACTCATCGAAATCGGCGGTCTGTCGTTCCCCGGTTCGTATCGCCAAGATGTGGCCAACAACGAAATCGCGACTGCTGCGCCGTTCGGTTACATCTCAGACAGCCCACCCACTCGCGGTGCCGTCAATTTCCGCGGCGGTCAGGGTGTTGGCTTTGGCGGTGGTTTTGGTGGCGGTGGCGGTCAGGGTGGTGGCGGCTTTGGTGGCGGTCAGGGCGGTGGTGGCTTTGGTGGTGGTTATAAAAATGCTCCCCAATCAACGACAGCGGATAACGATGCTGATTACTTGAAGGACATGAAAGGATCGACGGACAGATTCGGACGTGAAAGTCAACGAGGCAAAAATAACCTCACCAACCCAGACGTTGGCCTCGATTCTACGTTAGCGCCTGCAGTGGAAGCCTCAGTTGAAACAAAACTGACAGAAGAGGCTCCAAAGCTATATGTGGAGGCACTGGGAGTAACGGATGGGCGTGGCCTCTCAGAGTCAAAAGGCTTCGCACCCAATCACTATCGCTTCGGCGAAGCGGATAAAAATGGCAGACTCGGAGGGAAAGACGGCATCCAGAACTTCGGAAAGTCTGCTCAAGATGACGACGGAAAAGAGAAGAAGCTCGCCGACCGTGAAAAAACCGTCCTCCTCGGCCTGAATGATGCGCAACCACGCGGTGAAGTCCTCACGCTCAATATGCAACTTCCCGCCATCGCGGCGATTAAAGTACCCGAGGCACCTGCCGCTGAGACTGCGGTGCGGAAGATCATCTTGCGATCCGGGGAGATCGAGTTTGAAATCGAGTCGTTCGACTCGGCGGTGGCGGGCGTGACGAAGT
>JAYSKW010000986.1:0-4321 GCA_043726085.1 Limnoglobus sp. | reverse complement strand
AACCGGTGTAATACAAGTCCGAACCGCCCTCGCGCCCCGGCCAGCCGCCATCCGGACGCTGTTCGGAAATCAGGTAGTCCGTGTGCCGTGCCCGCGTCTCTTCGGGTAGTTTTTCGACGCCATCGATCAGCCGAAGCGTGAGTCGCGTCAGGTATGGCAGATCGTCGTCCGGCATCGGTCGAGTTCTTTACTGTTCGAGTTTCGCACGAATTGCAGGAGGGATTTCGACCGACTCGAGATGGTCCGGCCCGCCCGCGCGACAGAACACGCTCGTGATTCGACCCACGGCAATGGCATCGTCGCCACGAGTGAAGTCGAAACGATACGATAGCGACTTTCGGCCGATTTTCTCGATCGTCACTGCAACGGTGAGTACATCTTCAAACTTCGCCGGTTTCTGAAAATCGCAACCCGTCGAGACGCGTGGGAAGCCGTAACGCGTATCGCCATCGAGCCACGATACGGACAGTCCGCGCGAACGGAGGAAGTCGGTCTCAGCGGCTTCCATGTAGCGGAAGAAATTCGCAAAGTGAACGATGCCTGCCATGTCGGTGTCACCGAATTCGACGCGACGGGTGGTGGTGAAGCCTGTTGCCATGATGGTTGTTGTATTCGATCAACCGACGAAAGGCTTTTGACTGCGAACGTATTCGTGCAGAAGTTGCTCGGTCTGCTCCGCCATCGCCCCCGCGTGGAACCGGGCCGCCACCGCTTCGCGTCCCTTTTGCCCCATCGTTTCGCGTAGTGCCACGTCTTCCAGTAGGCGACGCAACCCGACCGCGAGCGCCTGCGGGTCGTTCGGTTTTACGAGTAACCCCGCACCGGTTAACTCGATCAATTCGGGAAACGAACCGTGCGCGGGTTGCACGACGGGCACGCCATTCGCCCACGCTTCTAGCAAATAAAGCCCCTTCGGTTCGTGGTAAACCGTCGGCACCGAGAGGACGTCAATGCTGTTTAGGAAGCGAACTTTGCTCGCGTGGTCGGGGCTTTCGACGTACTCGAATTGGTCGCGAAGGCCTGCCGTTTCGAGTTCCTTCATCTGTTCGGCGAAGAACGCGCGATGGTTGTCGCCGAGCCAGCCCGAAGCTCGAAGTGCGTACGGCGGGCTGCCTGGCATTTTTCGCAAATGGATGAAGGCATCGATCAGGTTGTGGAAACCTTTCTCCGGGCAGATGCGTGCGAAGTAGCCGATACGAAGAGCGGGAACCGGGGCAGGAGTACGCGGGCCACCGTGGCCGCGCAACGAGATTCCGGGATAGACGACCCGGATTTTCGCGCGGTCGATCTGCAAGTATGTCGCCATATCGTTCGCGTAAAATTCGCTGGTGCTAATGAAACCATCGAACGACTCGCTGTTCGTGTGGATCAGTTCTAGGCAGATTTTGCGATCCGGTTCGGGAAGGGCTTCGAGGAAAATATCATCGCCCTGAAGCGTCGCCAGAATTGGCACGTTCAACTCGGCCCGCAGTTGCGGAGCGATGCCGGAGAGTAGCACGTTCGTCAGGATGATCACTTCCGGCTGGATCTCGGCTTTCAGCCAGCCGATCAGCTTTTGCAGCTCTTTACGCTGGTTGCCGTCTTGCCCCTGGAGCATCGATACCGTCAATTTGCCGAGCACGTTATACGGCGTTCGCGATGCGAACCGCGACACCCACTTCAGCAAGCGGGGGAAATCCAGCAGGCGGTCGAACACCCGTGGCGTGTGGCGGAATAGCCGCGATTTTTGTTGGAGGAAGACGTTGATTCCGCCGAAGAAAACACGCTTTTGGCTGGCGTCGGGGTCGTCGGTGCGGATCGGCGTGTACGTGGGGATGAGTAACGCATCGTGGCCGCGTTCGATGAGCGCGCTGACGAGCGCATTGTCGCGCATGCAGCTACCGCAAAACATGCCCGCTGCCCCCGCCGTGATGAACGCAATTCGCATCGTGTGATCAACTTCGTGACGGTACTCGACGATTCGATTGTGAACGTATTAAGGAACCGTGGCAATATCGCCACCGTTGCGGGTGGAAAGTGCGGGCATTATGCTCGAGGCACCGTAGGTGAGGAACCGCACCGAGCCGTCGGCGAACGTGAAGTTGCTGCCGCCGGTGTGTAGGCTCCAAAAGTGGAACTGATCGCAGATCTTGTTGATGTCACCCGGTCCGAATGCGAACGGGCCAACGGGGCAGGCGTTCATCTCGGAATTGACCGTGTTGCGGACGTTGATTTCGGATACGCCGAGCGTCACGTCTACCGATCCGCTATTGCGAATCGGGCCGAAACCCGGATCCCATTGCCCTGCCCCCGCGTACCACCAACCGAAGACGAGATCGTAACTCGGCGGGCGTTCGCCGACCATTAGCGTGTTGCTGGTGCCGTCCGTCACGTCGGCGAATCGAACGGTATCGTTCCAGAATAACATGCCATCGCGGCTACGGAGATCGCGACCACTCACGCCCAGATAGCCAGTGAATGCCACGGTGACGCCACCCGCATACGTCGCCTGATACTGACGGCCATCGGCAGCGCATTTGTAGCCGTTCATGACGGTGGCCAAGCCAGTGTGTGGCGGGCTTGCGAACGGGTTGCGGAAGGCACCTTGCGACGCGAATGCGGCTTCCATATCCGCGTGCATACTCGCTTGTTCCACGTAAGGCAGAATGCGTGCCATCCAACTGATCCACTGCATCGGATCGCGCGGGGCCGTGGCAAATGTCTCTTTGATAGCAGGCGGAAATTGCCCTTGGGCATCGTGGTAATTGTGTAGCGCGAGGCCGATCTGCTTCATGTTGTTCGTGCAGCGCGTGCGCGAGGCGGCATCGCGAACCTTCTGCACCGCGGGCAGCAGTAGCCCGATCAGGATCGCGATGATCGCAATGACCACCAGCAACTCGATGAGCGTGAACGCCGTTCGACCGATTTTCGGGCGCATAATCGTGACCCACGAAAAGTGAACGAGTACGTAACAGAAATCATAGGAATATGTACGTCGTCAGTGTAAACCGAGTTCGCGAACCGAACAAGCGTCATCAGCGATTATGGCAACGAATGTTTCGGTTTCTCGATTAGAATGACTCCTCTTCGTTGTTCGCATTCAGGAGGCTGACAAATGCCCTCGCCATTCCCCGGTATGGACCCGTATCTGGAAGACGCCGCGTTCTGGAAGGGTTTCCACGCGACTTACATAGTTCACTTGCGAGGTTTGCTTACGAGAGCATTGCCGGCTGGCTATTACGCGGAAGTCGAACAACATGTCTGGCTGCAAGACGAAGATTTCGATGTTCGCGAGACTTTTGGCTACCCCGATGCTTTCGTTGCGGGGCATTCAAACACTGGTGCTGTGGCCGTTGCTGCAGAAAAATCAGTGTCCGTTTCAACGGAAGTGACGCTTGCCAAATCCCCGCGCAAGTCGCAGCAAAAGTTTGTCAAGATCGTCGATCAGCCTGGAAATCGTGTCGTCACCGTGATCGAACTCCTTAGCCCGAGTAATAAGCACAACGGGCCAGACCGCGAACAGTACATCGCGAAACGCAATCAGTATCTCGCTTCGGGTACGCACTTCGTGGAGATCGATCTGCTTCGCGATGGCGACCGGATGCCGCTGGGACGCCCCCGCCCGGCAATGGCCGATTACTACGCAATCGTGGCGCGGGCGAACTTGTTCCCGAAGGCGTCGGTTTGGGCATTCACCGTACGCGACCCGATGCCGATTTTGCCGATCCCGCTCAAAGTAAAAGACGGCGACATCACGCTCGAACTCCGCGATGGCTTCGACCGCACCTACGAGGATGGCGGCTACCAGAATCGCATCGACTACGGATCACCGCCCACGATCCAACTCCGACGGCCCGATCAGGCGTGGGCGGACGAATTCTTGAAAGCCAAACGCCCGAAGTGACGCCAAAACTTTGGTTCTGGCGTGGATTGCGAACCTCGAAATCGGACGTAAGTCGTTGCTGGGTTAGGTTGATTCCGAAATTGGGAATGATTCCAGGGATGGGTGGGTGGGTAGCGGGTGGAATCATTCGGACTGATCCGGCTCACGTTACATCCCATGCATAGGACAACGCCATATCGTGCGGCCTAGAATAAAATTTGTAGGCTAACACCAGCGATTCTACCTGCCAGACGTTACGTGTGAGGACACCCGCCGATGATTCACATTCCCGCATTGCGTTTCGGAAAGTCGTACACGAGTCTCGACAAAGCAACGCTCGTTCACCACGTGACCGGCGAACCGGTTGCGGAAGTCAGCCAGGTAACGGGGAGCCAGATCGCCCGCGATATCAGCGGCATGGTCCGCGCGCACAAAGAACTCTCGGCGATCCCGATCCGC
>JAYSKW010000985.1:0-1786 GCA_043726085.1 Limnoglobus sp. | reverse complement strand
TTACGAATCGAAAACGCGGGGTTACGAAGATACACCCGAGAAAGAGCGTCGTTTCAAGAAAGAGCACGATTTGTTTCAACTCAAGTGGGAAGCGTTCTTGAAGAGCGGCGACCCGTACTACAGTCCGCATTTTCGGCTCGACCGGCCCGATTATGCACTGAGGGCCGCGTAAAAGAGTTGTAACTTGAGTAATTCTGGCAAGAAATCGCGGACCTGCAAACCGCGTCGCATCGCACATCGTCTGACAAGTATAGCACCCGCTTTCCGATCCACGGGTGTAACCGCCATGCTCCGAATGCCTAGGGAACGCGATCCGGGAATTCGCCCCGACTCTGCCGACCACGCTACCAGCTATCGTGTATAAAACGATAGCCATTCCGTCCGCACGGACGATTCGTAGACAGTATTCGGAATCGCGGGGAAACGGCCAACACTCACCGTACTCGACCCTGGAGTAGTTTACTCATGTTCGGCTCCTTTTTGCCAAAAGATCGTGGCTTCCAAGCTACGTCCCGTAAGCCGAATACTTTCGGTCTTCACATCGAATCCCTCGATGAGCGCATCGTACCTGCGGTCATCGGGGTCAACGATACTTACACTGTGGAAGCCGGTCGCGTGGTGGTCGTAAACGCCTCCAGCCCGGACCCGATCACCGGTGCCATTGGCGTACTCGCGAACGATTTCAGCGATTCAAATTTCCAGGCCGTCATCGTGGCCTCGCAGCTCAGTCCTGCGAAATCGAGCATTCAACCTGCGCCGGCCATTCCCGGTAACTCGCTCTCGTTCAACTCGAACGGCAGCTTTACCTTCGTTGCACCACCGAACTACGACCAACAGCGATACGGACCGATCCAATTCACTTATCGCGCCGTCGATACCACGACTTCGCAGGTCAGTGCTCCAACGACCGTAACGATCAACATCACAGCACCGATTCGCTCGCAGAATCTGTTCGCCGTCTCTGCGGGGCCAGGCACGGAGCCGAGAGTACGCGTTTTTGAATCGACGACCGGTATCGAGCGGTTCTCATTCTTGGCCTACGAACAATCGTTCACGGGCGGTGTACGTGTGGCGACGGGCGACCTCAATCGCGATGGCGTCGACGACGTCGTGACCGTACCGGCCACCGGCGGCTCGGCTCGCGTAGAAGTTTTCGACGGTAAGACTGGCGTCAAAATCGAAGACTTCTTCGTATTTGAAACCACATTCCGCGGCGGTGCTGAAATCGCCATCGGCGATATTCAAGGCGATGGCTTCAACGACATCATCATCGGTGCGGGTAACGGTGGCGGACCTCGCGTCGTGGTGTTCGATGGGTCGAAAGTCGGCAAAGGTACGCTGAGCGCGTCTGTGCTGGCTAATTATTTCGCTTACGAAGACACTTTTCGAAATGGCGTTCGCGTTGCAGCAGGCAATCTCGATGGCCTAACGGGCGTCGATCGTCGCGATTTCATCATCACCGGTGCGGGCGAAGGCGGCGGCCCTGCCGTGAAAATTTACGATGGCCGATTGACGGCCGGTTTCACCGAACCGCTCGCGAAACGGGCGTTCTTTGCCTTCGATTCCAACAACCGCGATGGTGTGAACGTGGCCGCAGGCCAGTTCCGCGGCGATGGCAAAGCCGACATCGTCGTCGGCAACGGCTCCGGCACGGCGATCGTTCGCGTGTTCGATGGCCGGAACTCGGCCCAACTCCGCGAAGTGACGCTCAATCAAGGCGATGGTACACTCGGTGCGGGTGGCGTGAATGGAACGGGCGGTTCGGCTTCCGGTTCGTCGAATTTCG
>JAYSKW010000984.1:0-4482 GCA_043726085.1 Limnoglobus sp. | reverse complement strand
TTTTGAGACGAAAAAATGGCAAAAAAACGGTTTTTGAGCCTCGCGAATTCCGACTTACGTCGATTCTGAGGCACGTTACTGTTTGAAAATCGCACAATCGCGGATGCGTGCCAATAGCTGTTGCTCGAGTGCGTAATCGCGACCGACGGGAATCCATCCGAGATTGGAAGCGACTTCGGTTTGAATCACTTCGTTGCGACGATCGACGGTCGGAGCTTCGCGAAACACAGCCCCACCCGCCGTGGCGCGAGACGGTCGTTCGATATCCAGCAGCTCTCTGCGGACTTCGAGCGAGATTTTATAACCGCCACGTTCGCCCGCCCAAATGTCGACGATCACATACTTCCGCATCGTCTGAAAAGTCGCGATCAAGCGTTCGCGATGGTCGGGGTTGCCTGCTTTCCAAGGCTGCTCGAATCCCGGCGCGATGTGCGGAAACGTTTCGATATGACCCGCGTAACGCGAAGTGGGCTTAATATCGAAGTAATCGTCGAGCACATCGATCACCCGTTCGTAGACTTCCGCGTAACCGTTGGCGTCCGGTTCGCCGGGTGAGACGAGCAACGGATTTTCGACGTTTGCAGCCACCGTCCGAACGACAATCGGGTTGTCGAGCGGCGCAACGGAGGCGCACCCGGCGGAAGTCGTCGCCAATATCCCCGCCACTCGAACGAACGGATTCATTTGTAGTCCCCCCAGGCAGTTTCGCTCGCTCGATATGACAACCTGCCAGAATCGCGTCAAGTCGGATCGCTTTTAGCCCATAGACTTCTCGCTCGCGATCCGTCACAATAATTCTAACTCTCCCCGCCCACGAGAATCGTCATGAATCGCTTTTGTTTCATTCTCTTCGCGATCGCGACGATGGCCCCCGCATTTGCGGCTCCACCCGCAGGGTTTACGTCGCTATTTAATGGCAACGACCTTACCGGTTGGCAGGGCTGGGCGATCCACGAAAAAGGTGCATCACCCGCTGAAATGGATCAGTTGGCTGCCGTGGAGCGTGCGAAGAAGATCGCGATGTGGACCGACGACGCCAAGAAACATTGGTCGGTCGCAGACGGCGAACTCGTCAACGATGGCAAAGGGGCTTACCTGGCTACCGAGAAAACCTACGGCGATATCGAACTGTTGATCGACTACAAAACGGTGGCGAAAGCCGACTCGGGCATCTACCTGCGTGGCACCCCGCAAGTGCAAATCTGGGATTCGACCGAGAAGGCCAAGTTCGGGATCGGTGCGAACAAAGGCAGCGGCGGGTTGTTCAACAATAGCAATGCGGCACCGGGCAAAGATGCGGCGATACTGGCAGACAAGCCGTTCGGTGAATGGAATCACTTTCGGATCATCCAGATCGGCGCACGAACGACGGTGTATCTCAACGATAAACTCGTCGTCGATAATGCACGAATGGAGAACTTCTGGGAGAAGGACCGCAAAGTCCCGCTTCTGAAATCGGGTGCGATCCTGCTGCAAACTCACGGCGGCGAAATTCGCTGGCGGAATGCGTTCGTTCGCGAAATTCGATCGAGCGAGGCGAACGCCATGCTCGCGAAACATGCTTCCGAAGGTTTTCAGTCAGTCTTCAACGGCAAAGATTTCGACGGTTGGGCGGGAGACCTGGGCAACCACGAAATCGTCGAAGGAGCGATCGTTTGTAAGCCGAAAAAGGGCGGCGTGGTGTTCACGAAAGAGCAATTCGACGACTTCGTCGTTCGATTGGAATACAAAACGACACCGGGTGGCAACAACGGGCTGGCGATTCGTCATCCAGGAAAGGGGCGCGCCTCAGTCGATGCAATGTGCGAAATTCAGGTGCTCGACGATAACGACCCCAAACACAAGAAGCTGAACCCGAAGCAATACAACGGCTCAGCCTATGGGTTGGCCGCGTCGTATCGAGGATACGCGCGCCCGGTCGGCGAGTGGAATTTTGAGGAAGTGACCGTGAAGGGCACGACGATCCAAGTGGAACTCAACGGCACGCAAATTCTCGATGTCGATTTCATGACGCTGGCCGGAATAAAGACCGCCGAGCCGCACCCCGGCATGAACCGCACGAGTGGCCATTTCGGATTCTGCGGGCACAACGACCCCGTTGCCTTCCGTAACATCGCAATCAAGCAATTAGTCGGAAAGTAAGTCACCCAACAGTTCGTACGGAAACCGACAGAACCGGCCAGACTCGCCGGTTCGGCTGGGCGTTCGTAAACAACTAACGATAAACCTCTCACCGTTTCACTATCACCACGGGAGTTTCCCCCACGATGTCCTCCGTACATTCGGTCACGCGATTGCAGGGTCTCGGCCTCACACCCGGTAAACTGCGCGGCCTGCAACGCATCAGCAACGCGAACGGCACCCTGACGATGGTGGCCACCGATCAAAACAGTTCCATGATGTCGATGATGAAGAAAGCTACCGGCAAGGAAGCGACTTACGCCGAAATCAGCGATGCGAAAGTGATGCTGTCGCGTGCCTTGTCACCGCACTGTTCCGGCCTGCTCGTCGATGGCTATTACGGCTACTGGAGCACCGTCGCGGCGAACGCCGTGCCTTCCAGTACGGGCCTGCTGATTCGCGTCGAAAAGTCCGGTGCGTCGAAGAATGCAGTCAACGCGCCGTGCGGCGAAGTCGAGCCAGGTTGGGGCGTCCACAAGATCAAGCAGTGCGGTGCAGACGCCGTGAAACTGCTCGCACAGTTCGAGCCGGAAGAATTCGACTCCGCCGAGCGCAACTTCGAGTTCACGAAGCAGATTTACAACGCCTGCATTCAGCACGACATTTTGTTCCTGCTCGAGCCGATCCACTTCGCGTACAACGCCGAAGTCGATAGCAGCCCATCGAAGCTCGCACGCAAGGCGAAGACCGTCATCGACAGTGCGCGGATTCTCAGTCGATACTGCGACATTTACAAGTCCGAGTTCCCCGGCACAATGGGCGTCGAATCCGATGCACAACTGCTGGACAACCTCAAAAAGCTGAACGATGTCTGCGTGAAGCCGTGGGTGCTGTTGAGTGCGGGCGTCGATTACGACCAGTACAAGAAGCAAGTCGAAATGGCGATGAAAGCCGGCGCGAGCGGCATTCTTGGCGGTCGCGCGTTCTGGAAAGAGTTCTTCACGTTCACCACACCTGCGGAACGTCAGAAGTTCGCGGAAACCGAGTGCGTGCGTCGCGTCAAGGAGACCGATGCGATCGTGCGAACGGGTACGCCGTGGTTCCAGAAGTACGGCTACACGATGGAAGACCTCCACGGGATGCGCGCCGCCGAAGGCTGGCACGCCCGCTACGCCGGAGGCACCGCCTCCACCGGCGCAAAAGGCCCATCGGACCCGAACTCGGTGTATTGATTAGGGGAGTTCCCATGGTGCGACGCGGACGTCGAACCATGGGCTTTCTTTTTCACTCGCCGGGGCCGTAGTCGTCGAGCGATTCGAGGATGTGGCCGAGCTTTTCTTTCTTGGTTTTCAGGTAGTTGCGGTTGAACTCGCCCGGTTGCATTTGGATCGGCACGCGCTCGACGATACGCAGGCCGTAGCCATCGAGGCCGATCACTTTTCGTGGGTTGTTCGTGAGCAGGCGAATGTCGCGGATGCCGAGATCGTGCAAGATTTGCGCGCCGATACCGAACTGACGCAGATCGGGCGCAAACCCGAGTCGCGTGTTCGCTTCCACAGTATCCAGACCTTCTTCTTGTTGCAATTTGTAGGCACGCAACTTGTTCAATAAACCGATGCCGCGACCTTCTTGCCGCATGTACACGATCGCGCCGCGACCTTCTTTCGCGATCTGTTGCATCGCATACTGAAGCTGCGGCCCGCAATCGCACTTCGCCGAATGCAGTGCGTCGCCGGTGAGGCATTCGCTATGCATCCGCACGAGAATCGGCTCAGTTTGTTTGGAACCATCGACGCCGCCCATTGTCAGGGCCAGGTGTGGCTCGGGGTCGACCATCGACGAATACGCGAACAGGTCGAACTCGCCATAATCCGTCGGCAGTTTCAACGTCACTTCCCGCTTCACCAGTTTCTCGGTGCGACGGCGATACTCGATCAGGTCGGCAATCGTGCACATCTTCAAGGCGTGTTTTTGGCAGTATTCGCGCAGGTCCGGCAGTCGCGCCATCGTGCCGTCTTCGTTCAAAATCTCGCAAATTACCGCCACTTCTTTCAGCCCTGCCATGCGGCACAAGTCGACGCTGCCTTCGGTGTGCCCCGCGCGAACGAGCACGCCACCGTCGCGGGCAATCAGCCCGTCCATGTGCCCTTTGTCTTTCGCGAGATCGTGCGGGTTCGAATGTGGATCGGCACAGACTCGAATCGTGCGGCAACGGTCGGCGGCCGAGATTCCGGTACCGATGCCGTGGCGTGCGTCGAAATTGTGCGTGAACGGTGTCGCCGTCGGATCGAGATGAACGCCGGGCAGGAGGTCCAAACCGAGATGCTCCGCACGCACTTTTGCGAACGACACGCAGAGTCG
>JAYSKW010000983.1:0-4934 GCA_043726085.1 Limnoglobus sp. | reverse complement strand
GGGGCTGGGGTTGTCGATCAGCCACCAGATTATCGACCAGCACGGCGGCACGATTTCGGCCGCCAGCGATGGCCCCGGTCGCGGGAGTGCCTTCGTGATCCGCGTGCCGATGCGGGCGATGGCTGCGAAGCCGGAGCCTGCGGACGCGAAGAAACCGGAACCGATGCCTGCGATCGTGCCGCTCTGGCCGATCGCGAAGGCCGCCTAAACAGTGCAATATTAGACGAATCACCGAGGTAGCGACGTGAACGCAACACCACAATTGAAACTGCGCATTCTCTTCGTCGACGACGAACCGCACCTGCGCGAATTCATGATGGCCGAACTGCCGCGACTCGGCCACGAAGTCACGGTCTGCGCCAACACGAACGCTGCCGTCGAAACGCTGAAACGCGCCACGTTCGATGCGGCGATCCTCGATCTGAAAATGGAGAACGACAACAGCGGGCTGCAAGTTCTGCAATATCTGAAACAAGTTTCGCCCGATACCGAAGCGGTCATCATGACCGGCTACGCGAATCAGGAAACGACGCTGACGGCACTGCGGCTCGGCGCGTTCGATTACCTGACGAAGCCGTGCAAACTCACGGACATCGAAGGGCTGTTGATCCGCATCGGCGAGAAGCGCAAGCTGAAAAACCAGGCGGCCGCGCTGCAAACCCGCGTGACGGCCGCCGAAGGTCCGTCGATGCTCATCGGCAACGGCCCCGCAATGGACCCCGTCAAACGGTTCATCGATACCGTCGCGCCGACCGACGCCACGGTGCTGATTACCGGCGAAACCGGTACGGGCAAAGATGTCGTCGCCCGCTCGATCTTCATGCGTTCGCATCGTGCGGAGATGCCGTTCGTGCCCGTGAACTGCGGTGCGCTGACGCAAAACCTCGCCGAGAGCGAGTTGTTCGGCCACCGCAAAGGCGCGTTCACCGGTGCCGACCGCGACCGGAAGGGCCTGTTCGAGGTCGCCAACGGCGGCACGCTGTTCCTCGATGAACTCGGCGAACTCGACAAGAATATCCAAGTGAAAATGTTGCGGTTCCTCGAGTCCGGCGAGTTGCGACGCCTCGGGGACAGCGAACCGATTACCTCCGACGTGCGCGTGATTTGCGCCACGAACAACGACCTGCGCCGCCTGATCGCCGACGGCCAGTTCCGCGAAGACTTGCTGTATCGCTTGAATACGTTCCACATCCATCTGCCGTCGTTGCGCGAACGTCCGGAAGACATTCCCGAACTGGCGCGGTTCCTGTTGGCGCGCGAAGCGAAGCGGCCACTTGAAACCGTCTCGGGTTTGCTCACCGCCGACGCGATGCGGGTGATGACCGCGTACCATTGGCAGGGGAACGTCCGCGAGTTGGCGAACGCGATGGAATACGCCTGGATTATGTCCGGCGGGCAGCCGATCACGCCGCACCACTTGCCGCACGACGTGCGAACCGGCGCGATGAATCGACCCGCACCCGCGTACATCCCGCCCGCCGTTCTGGCCTTCCCCGGCACGATGAATTCCGCACCGACGAACCACTTCACCGATTCGCCATCATCGCTGCCACTGCCGCGCGGGAAGACGCTCGAAGACGTCGAGATGGAGTACATTCTGCAAGTGTACGCGAAGAACGGCCAGAACAAGCAATCGACCGCCACCGAACTCGGCATCAGCCTAAAAACGCTATACAACAAGCTGCACAAGTACGAAGAAGAGCGCCAGAAGCGCGCGAGCTAAACGCTCACGTGCAACGAACGATTCCGGCCAGCCTATGGGAAATCACGAATTACCCAAAGTCAAAAAATCGGAGACGATGCGACGTAAGTCGGAATTCGCACCGTGCTCAACGTGACCAGAAATTGTCTCCAAGTGTCGTGAGAATGTCGTGGTCGGTCGATTTTGTGTCGCGTTCGGTCGATTTTGTGTCGCGTTCGGTCGATTTTGTGTCGTGGTCGGTCGATTTTCGGTCGGTACTTTCCGCGAGCCTCGAATGAAGAGTTCTCGACGCAACCCACGATAAGAGTTCGAGATACGGCAAAACAACCCGAAACGAAACTGCCATTTTCGATCTCAAAGAGGCATTTTGAGACGCAAAAATGGCAAAAACTCGGTTTTTGAAACTCCGCAATTGTGACTTACGTCGATTTACTTCAGCTCGATCTCGAACAGATTCTTCCCCGCAACCACTTTCACCGTCAGCCCGCTGGTTTCGTGGCTGGCGTACTTTTCGGGGAGTTGCGATTTCTCGCCGACTTCGCCGTCGTAGTAACCGCCGGTCTTCGTTTGAAACAGGCTGACGCGATACTCGCCCATTGGCACGCCGTCGCTGGACTTCACCGTGCTCAGCACGACGCGGCCTTCGCTGTCGGTCAAACCGTCGGCGACATTTCGCTCCTTCGCGGTCGCAATCAGCTTGCCGTAAAGCGTCACCGTGGCCCCCGCCACCGGTTGGCCATTCTTCATCAGCATCACCGTCGTCGGGTAGAGCGGAATCTTGTCGATCAGGTCGTACGTTGGCGAACCCAACTCTTCGGTTTCCGGCAGTTTCAGGTTCTCCGGCAAGATGCCATCGAGCATGACGTTGGCGATCAGCGGTCCGTCCTGTTTCATGGTGATCCACGCGATGTGGTCGAATTCGCCGTAGGTGAGGCCGCGGAGTTTGCTCCCACCGCCCGTTGTGGCGAGTTGGTAGTAGTTCATGCCGTTCCGCACGAACTTCTGGTAGCGGTGAACGTGCCCGCAAAACACGGTGTATTTGCGCCCTTCGAGCGACTTCTCGAATCCCGCCCAGCCGTTGGCATCGAGATCCTTCGCGGTCCAGAGCGGCTTGTGGACAAAGATCGTCGTCCAACGCACGTTCTTGTTCTCCTCGAGTACCTTCCGCATCGATTCGTTCTGCTCCGGGCTGATGTGCGCCCCTTTGCCATCCTCTGAGTTGACCGCAAGAAATAGCGTGTTCTTGTAAACGAAGTGGTAGTACGTCTTGCCGTAGCGGCCGCCCCAATACTCGATCATCGCCCTGTTCGTCAGGTCGTGATTGCCCGGCACGTAGAAGAACGGCATCTCGAGCTTTTTCGCAAAAGAATCGAATTCGTCCCACTCTTTCTTCATCACCTCGGGCTTCAGCGTGTAACCCTCGATGAGATCGCCGACGGAAACCACGAACTGCGGCTGAAGCAGGTTAATTTGATGCACCGCCTTCGCAAACACGTTCGCCCGGTGCCCGCCCGTGCGATCCGAGATAACGGCAAACTGGAACTGCTCCGCAGCGTTGTTCAGTTTCAGGTTCGTCCAAGGGTTTTTCTCACCCGAAGCGACCTGGATCGCACTCGAAGCGTCCCGCGATTCCGTCGTTGTCGTCGGTTGACGCGAGAACGCCACAGCTACGCCGAGAAGTGCCACCACGGCCACACCGATGATTACGCGATTCATTTGCAACATCCTCGTAAGAAGAATTGCAATTGAACCGGATTTCGTTACGGTAAGACAGTGAATTCCCGAAGAAGTTGCGGAAAGTCACACGGAAAGTGGTGCGTACTTCGCGATGATCGCTTTCGCGGTACGCAAACCGTCGACGGCGGCGGAGACGATGCCGCCCGCGTAACCGGCTCCTTCGCCGACGGGGAACAAGCCCGGAATCCCCGGCGATTCGCGGCTATCGTTGCCGCGATCGATCCGCACCGGCGAACTCCCGCGCGATTCGGGGCCGAAGATCATCGCGTCTTCGAGGAATCGGCCATTCCACCGGCGATCCATTAGTGGCAAGCCTTCGCGAATCGCATCGGCGACAACGGGCGGCAAGACCTGGCGAAGATCGCAGCCAACCGTGTCGCGAGGGTAACTGTTCTTCGGCACAATAGTCGTGGCACGCCCTTCGAGGAAATCGACCGCACGTTGCGCCGGTGCCGCATACCCGCCCCGGCCGAGTTCGAACGCGATCTTTTCGTACTTTTGTTGCAGCCGCACGCCAGCGAGAACATCGCTGCCTTCAAACGCTTCGACGGGCACTGTCACGACGAGGCCGCTGTTCGCGAATGGCGAATCGCGCTTCGATAGGCTCATGCCGTTCGTGCAAAAGTAGCCTTCTTCAGACACGCTCGGGATGATGTAGCCACCCGCACACATGCAGAACGTGAACAGGTCGTTCTTGCCGCGTGCCACGAGCGAATAGTCCGCATTTCCCAGAGTTTCCTCGTATCGCGAATGCTTCGGCCCGTACTGCACGGAGTTAATGACATCTTGCCGGTGCTCGATTCGCACGCCGAATTGGAACGGCTTCGCCGTCATCGGCACGTTCCGCCGTGCGAGCATTTCGTAACTATCGCGGGCCGAGTGGCCGATCGCTAACACGACAACGGAAGTGGGGATAAACCCCGACGACGTCGCGACACCCTGCAAGCCGTTGGCGTCGAAAACGAGATCGTCTACGGTGGTGTTGAACCGCACATCGCCGCCGAAGTTTTCGATCCGCTGGCGGATCGCCTTCACAACGGCGGGCAGGCGGTTGCTGCCGAGGTGCGGGCGGTGATAGTACATGATGCTCGGCTTGCCCGCTTGCTGCCCTTTGCATTCGGCAAAAAGTTCGAGCACCCTTGCAACGTCCGGCCCCGAACCCCGGCACGTGAGTTTGCCATCGGAGAACGTGCCCGCGCCGCCTTCGCCGAAGAGGTAGTTGCTGTGCGAATCGAAACGGCCACCCGCATCGAACGACTTCACATCGCGGATGCGGTCGTTCACTTTCGTACCGCGTTCGAGCACGATCGGCTGGTAACCATGTTTCGCTAGAAAGTACGCGGCAAGCAACCCCGCTGGCCCCGAACCGATCACCACCGGACGTTGCGGCAACGGATGCGTACCGGCATCGGGAATCTGAAACGGCGGATCTTCAAATAACTCGACCTGTGCGGAACCGTTGCCACGGTATCCGACGGAAAGTTCGTCCGATGGC
>JAYSKW010000982.1:0-4762 GCA_043726085.1 Limnoglobus sp. | reverse complement strand
GTCATTCTGCGGGAATCACGGCATGGACTGGCTCACGAATCCTTCGCTCATCACGGCCGGCGTATTACTGGCACTTTACCAAGCCATTGCGGCGCTGCCTTGGCTTCGCGCGATCGACCCAAAAGGCTTCTCGCAAACCCTACGCAACCCCACGTCGTTGGGTTATGCCGTCCTCAGCGTGATCGGCATCGGGCTGCTGTTTGCGTTGTACCTTGGCTACACGGGCCAAAGCACGAACATCACGCTTTACGGCAAGGTTTACGGCTCGATCCTGCACCTGCAATTGCTGATCGACTTCTTCATTTTGGCCCCGCAAGCGGTGATTTTGATATCGCCGAAAGCCGGTGCTGTGGCTCAAGCAGCGTACCGCGAAGGCTGGCGGCAGCCGATGTTCTGGCTGATCGCCGCGTTCGGAATCGCGATGATGGGCCTGTCGATTGTGATCCCCTATTTTACGTTCGGCGACGACTACAAGATGATGAAGCAGATCGGTTTCGACATCTGTATGCTCGCAGCCGTACTGTTCGGCGTGTTGGCATCGAGTATGTCGATTAGCGAGGAAATTGAAGGCCGTACGGCGATTACGGTGATGAGCAAGCCGATTAGCCGCCGACAGTTCCTGATCGGCAAGTTCCTCGGCATTCTGATGGCCTGCATCGCGATGACGCTGATTCTCGGCTGGTTCCTGAACTGGGCGCTGATTATCAACCCAGCCTACGACAAGATCAACGAAGTCAGCGATCCGATGTCGATCCAAGCCCGCGTGGAAATTTCCCCGATAGTACAGCGATTCGTACCCGGTACCGTCGGCAAGCTGTTCGCCGAAGGCACGGGCTATTGGGTCGGCGAAACCATCGCCCATTCGTTCGGTCTGCTGTTGGGCTTTGGCCAGGTGATGATCCTCGTGGCACTCGCGTCGGCACTGGCCACGAAGATGCCGTTCGTGGTGAACGTGGTGCTTTGCTTGGTGATGTACTTCCTGGGCCACATGGCCCCCGTCGTGGTGAAAGTGACCGACAAGAAAGATGCCACGGGCGAAGGCGGCACAGGAAACGGCCTGATCCGCTTCCTCGGGCAGTTGTTCGACACGATTCTGCCACCGCTCGAGTTCTTCAACATGAGTCCGGCAATCGTGCGGGATACGCCACTCGACCTGTGGGCGTTCGCGAGTTACGTCCTTTCGGTGTTCGGTTGTGCGATTATTTACACGATGATCGCGCTCATCATCGGGCTGTTATTGTTTGAAGATCGCGACTTGGCCTAATTTGACGATTGCAACAGAACCCGTAACGGACAACCGAATGAGTTTGTCGCCCCACGTTACTCTGTATCTGCTAACTTGAAACAAAGAGTATTGGGTGCCAATCGGTGCCCGTCGTGCCTCAGATGCACCTCGGTGTTGCCGTGCCCGTCCCGGTCGCAACGAGGTTCTCGTGGAAGCGCAATCGTTCAAAACCGCACGTCAATCGCTCGATGCGGCTCCATTCTCGAAATGGCTCGCGATACTCGCGTCGATCGTTTCCATCGTGGCATTTCTGCTATTATTGCCGCTGATATACCTGTTCGTGGACTTACTCGTCTGGCGTGGGACCGTACCGACATACTCCACACTCACCGCCGCTAGGCAGCACGATTTTCGCGAAGATTGGGAACGATCTCTCGGTCAAGACAATGCGATTGCCGACAACTTGGCTAAAATTCGCCCGATTCATGAAGAAGGCAGGGCGGACGACACGACCAAGTGGGAATGGCGTTGGCAGGCAACGGTTTACACGACCTTCGTCAACCGTGTCGGTCCCGATGCCGCCGATGCCTACATCGATATGTCTGAACCGCGGCCGGCAATCGCGATTCCTACGAATAATCGGCTCGGCGTGCTCAGCCTCATCGCCAGGGAACGACCGCGTTGGACGGCATCGTTACTCGGCAATTTGGCTCGACTCAATACGTGGATGTGGCACCCGGATCCGTCGAATGGCGCGAATGTCTCGTACCTAGCTGGGTTGTTCATTGCGGCATTCGTGCTGTCGATACTCTTCCTTTCGATGATGTTCGTTGCCGAGCACGGGGCCGCCGTGGCGACGCTCGAATCGGCAACGGGGCTGCGTCGCAGTGTGTTCACGCACGCGAATCGTTTGAGCCAGTTAGCGGTGAGGAAACAGGCTGCGCTCGAAGCCGCAAACTTGTTCACACAGCGGATCGACGTCGTGCAAGATGGTCTCCGCGCGTGGCTCCTGATCGGGATTAAGTCGCCGATTGCCATCGTGCTGTTGCTCGTATCACTATTGATGATTAATTTCTGGTTGGCCGCGTGTTTGTTGTTACTTGGTGCAATCGTTTGGCTGGCAGGCGGTCAGTTTGCGGCATGGTTCCGCCGCGATGGGCGCATCGCTACACGTCGTTCTGAAGCCCGGATGATGCAGATGAAGGAAAGCCTTTCGATCATTCAACTCGTGAAATGCTACTTGATGGAGCGGTTCAACCAGAACCGCGTCGAACGGCAAATCTCCGACCACACGAAAGCGGAGTGGCGACGGCTTCGCGGCGATGCACTCTCTCAGCCCGCGTTCATTTCCGCCATAACGATCGCTGGCATTGTCGCGATGTACCTCGCGGGGCGATCCGTGCTGGCAGGCGATATGAGCGTGGCCGGTATGGCGATGAAACTCACCGCCGTTACGGGCCTAGTTTGGGCAGTGAGTTCGTGGATTTCCGCCCGAGTGCGCATCCGTCGTGCGGCTGTAGCCTACGACGAAGTGGCAGAATTCCTCGACCGACGCGCCGAAGCTGGGCAGACGATCGATGCCGAGTTTCTGCAACCGATGGCAGATCGGCTCGATTTCGTCGAAGTCAGTTTGCGCGAGTCGGGAACGGGGCGAATGCTGCTCGAAAAGGTAACGCTCAGCGTGCCCGCCGGGTCGCGAGTCGTCGTCGTCGGCTCCGATCCGGACGAAACTGCCTCGCTCGTTCACCTGCTCGCGCGGTTCCTCGACCCCACCGGTGGCGAAGTCCGCATCGACGGCAAAAACATCCGCTGGGTGACGCACGAATCGCTTCGCACTCAAGTCGCGATGGTGCTACAGGAAACGCTCGTTTTCGGCGATACCATCGCGAACAACATCGGCTGCGGCGACACGAGCTTTTCTGTGCCGCAGATTATCGAAGCCGCGAAACTGGCGCACGCGCACCAGTTCATTCAACGCCTCGGTTACGGCTACGAAACGCTGATCGGCGATGCGGGCCATTCGTTACGACCTGGCGAAAAGCTGCGGATCGGCCTCGCAAGGGCGATTTTGCGCGATCCGTCGATGATCGTGATCGAAGAACCCGAACTGCCGATGGACGAAGATTCGCGGGCATTGCTCGACGATAGCTACGAACGCATCCAACACGGGCGAACGATCCTGTTTCTGTCCCGACGCGAATCGCTGCTGAAACGAGCTGCAAAAGTCGTCGTACTGCATAAGGGTCGAATCGTAGCCGCCGGAACGCACGACGACCTCATGCATTCATCCGAGCTTTATCGGCACCTATTGTTCAAAGAAATGACGGTGCCTTCGCCATCCGTATCATGACAGTTGGAACCAACCGTACGCCGTCAGGATGATCGAATGGCTTTTGAATCCGAGCTCGCCGTGGCACTGGAAGCGGCGGCACTGGCGGCGACGTTTATCCGAGCCGAATACGAGACATTCGTAGCAATCCCCAACGCACCCGCGACGATTAGCACGCACGTCGATCGTGGCTCGCAAGACATCATTTTGAACCACTTCACACGCCATTTTCCGCAAGATGGTATCTGTGCAGAGGAAAAGACTGCTACCAAGCAGATGCGAGCGAATCGCATGTGGGTCGTCGATCCCATCGATGGCACGCGCGGTTTCGCTATGAAAAATGGCGAATTTTCGATCATGATCGGGCTAACGATCGATGGCAAACCGGTGCTTGGCGTCGTTCTCGAGCCAATTTCGATGACTTACACCTACGCCAGTATCGGGCAAGGCTGTTGGACGCGGATCGACGATGGCAATTTACGCCGCTGCCACGTGTCCGATGTCGCCAAACCGAGCGATTGTTTGCTGATCCAGAGTCACACGAAACGCAGCGAATCCCCGAACGCGGTTGTGAAGGCGCTTCAACCGGCGCGCCTTCACGAGATGTACTCGGCAGGCGTGAAACTCGCCGTCGTGGCGCGGGGCGATGGCGATGTCTACGTGAACACGTACTCGAAATTCCACGATTGGGATATCTGCGCGGGGCACATTCTCGTCGAAGAAGCCGGTGGAGTCGTCACCGGCTGCAAGGGCGAGCCGATCGAATATGGCAATAGCGATTACTCGCAGCGCTTCGGTCTGATCGCGGCCAACCGGGAGTTGCAGATCGCGGTCGTCGCAGGGTTATCGGAGTAACACATTTTCGCGAGGTTGGCACTACGCACAAGCGAGGCGATGAACCCGACCGCGCTCCACAGACCCTTTATGTGAAAAACCGGTGTTGGTGGTTCAACCGCGCCGTGCATATGATGACAAATAAGTTCGCACGCGAAGGATTGAACGAACGAAGAACTCGTTTCGGGGGCACAAGCCCGCTCTCGAAATGGCTCGACTAGCTTGATTTCCAATCCTGTGGGGCTGCACCAGTCTATAATCCTAACTGACACCAGTTGGGATGAAACGGAGACGGCAAACGATGTTCGAACGCTTTACCGACCGCGCTCGGAAGGTGATGCAACTCGCCAATCAGGAAGCGCAGCGGTTCAATC
>JAYSKW010000981.1:0-1036 GCA_043726085.1 Limnoglobus sp. | reverse complement strand
GCCGCGAGCAGGCTGAGCGGCCCGAGCCGGTTCGTCCATTGGCGAGCCGCCACGGCCGGCGCAACGAGTAACGCGCTCATCAAAACGACGCCAACGGCTTGCAATCCGACCACGACCGCACCGACGACGAGCGCCGCCAACACGCCATCGATGAACCGCGTCGGGATGCCCTGCACCGCCGCATACGCGGGGTCGAAACTCACGAGTTTCACTTGCTTCCAAAGCAACATCAGCGTCACGATGGCGATCAGGCCGAAGCCTGCAATCGCGTGCAGGTCGTCCATCCGCATCGTCGCCGCTTGGCCGAACAGATAGCGTTCGAGGCCGTGATTTGCCGCACCCGGCACGTACTGTTGGATCGCACGCATCGTTGCCAAACCGATGCCGAAGAACACCGCGAGTACGCCACCGAGGACGGCATCGAACGGCAACACGCTCCGGCGTGACAGCCCGTTGACAGTCATGAGTGCGAACCAGCCCGCAATCGCGCCGCCGATTTGCAAACCGATCGGCGAACGCGAACCCAAACAGAACGCGATCGCCACACCGGGCAGTGCCGCATGAGACACCGCATCGCCTTCGAGGCTCCGTCGACGAATCACGGCGAACGTGCCGACGAAGCCCCCGACCGCGCCGATGAGTGCCGTCCCCGCCGTCACCGTTTGCACCGTCGGATCGTCGAGCGATAGCGATTGAAACAGGTTCATTTCGGCGGTCCCTTCGATATCGGGTCGTCGAGCGAAACGAGTTCGACATCTTCCCACGAAGTCCGGTCGTCGATCGGTTCGATGTGAATCGTCACGGTCATTAGCGGGAACTGCGTGCGAATGTCCGCTTCAATTTTATGCGCCACCGCGTGCGCATCGCGAACCGGCATCGCACCGGATACGAGCAAGTGAAACTCCGCGAACGTACGCCGTCCCGCACGGCGGGTTCGCAGTGCGTGATAATCGGCGTTCGCGGGCAACGCCGATTGAATGCGGTCGCGCAACGCCTTCATTTCCGCATCTTCGAGCGCATGATCCATGAGGCCGTG
>JAYSKW010000980.1:0-10304 GCA_043726085.1 Limnoglobus sp. | reverse complement strand
TTCTTTCGCACGACGTTGCGGATCGATGCCGACCTTTTCGCACAGTTCCAGCGCCGTCACGGGGCCGATGCCCCGGAGGTAACGCAAGGAGATGTGCGTCGGTTTGTCGGAAGGTAAGTCGACGCCTTGGATACGAGGCATGTCAGCAGTTCCTCAGTCTTAGCCTTGACGCTGTTTGTGGCGCGGGTCTTCGCAGATGACACGGACGACACCCTTGCGCTTAATCAACTTACACTTCTCGCAGATGCGTTTGACGCTAGATCGCACTTTCACGACGGCCTCCGGGCCATCACGGCCGAGAATTTATGTTGAGCGCTTACGATAGCGACAGGCGTTCCGTCGGCAAGCCCTCCGTTGCGATTTCGTGGCGCGTGGCCGCAATAGCAGGGTGCGCGAACCCTCAACTGCTCGCATTTCGCGTGGCCTGTGCGTAGAGCCGGGCCGCTCGTTGCGAACGTGTCGGATCGGTGCGTAAAATCTCGAAGCAGTCTTTCGCTTCGGACCAATTCTTCAATTGAAAGTGGCACAAACCGAGGTTCAAGATCGCGGACGGCCCGAGAATATCGGTCGAAAACGGCGCACTGACATCGTATTCGCCGGAGCGGCCCAACGCGAGTAACTGATTCAGTCGTTCGGCGCACTTCGCATAATCTTGGGCGGCGTACCGCTCGCACGACATCGCCCATTGCACCGGTGGTGTACGGGCAAACCATCGATCCGCGAGCGAAGTGGCTTCTTCACGCGAGATATGGCTTCGGCACTGTTCGGGTGAAACCGTCAACAGATACTCTAGGAACATGCCCACGGCGGGCGGTGGGGATTCGCCATGGGTCGCCAGCGCGCGGACCGGTTCGTCGGCCTGTGCCAGAATATCGTGCCCGAGTGGATCGTTCAGCCAGAGGTAGTTTCGCCCGAGTTCGATCGTCAAATCGAGTTGTCCCGGACGGTCGCGGAGTTCGGCCACGAGCAATTTCACGACCCACTGCCTCTTTTCGGCGGTCGGTACCGAAAGATACCCGTGGCGAAAGAGACTGCCGTTCACTTTGTCGAGGCATTGGCCTCGTTTGGAAGCGATGGCCGATAGCGGAGTCGCGAATGTCGGGTGCAACCTGCGATGGTAACGGACGGCGGGATCGCGGCGAAATAGCCGCGGTTGCCAATCGACGGGGCCAAACCCGGGCCGTTTTACGTCGTATTCGTGAACGATGCGCAGATCGTACGCGAACACTTCGGCTTTTTCGGTGGCTCGCTCGATAAGTGGAATCGTTTGCGGGTCGACTTCTTCATCGGGGTTTAACCAGAGTATCCAATCGCCGGTCGCGCGATCGAGTGCGGCATTTTGTGCGGCGGAGAAGTCGTCGTTCCAGGGAACGGTAACGACGATCGCGCCGTGTTGATTGGCCACGTCGATCGTGCGATCCGTCGATCCGGTATCGACGACGATCGACTCCGCTTTCAATGCGCGTATCGAAGCGAGAGCGGCACCGAGGCTGGATTCGTGGTTTCGCGTCACAAAACAGGCGGTAATTGTCATGAGTCGATTTTAGGTAAGGAAAAAGCGATTGTGACCGCATGAAATGGTTGTACGGAACGCACGATGCCGGAAAGTTCGGTCTGCAATGGTAAAGCCGTAAAGGTAAGGTAAACGAGGGCAAGTTTTCAGGTTGTTTGCCTTGCGGGGTCTGGGATAGACGGCTAAAAGTAATGATCGGATAAATCTTTCCGAAATTTGCCACACCATTCGACCGTCTGGGTCGTCTTAGTAGTTACGGCGTATCGTAATTATTTTGGTGTCGTAAATCGAGTGACTGGACCGCGTCGCGTGGGTGGCAACGCCCATTACGATTCGGTGCCCTTCTCAATTATACTTTCCCACTCCGCTGGCCGACCACAGGGTGTGTCTAATGTCTTCCGAACGATTTTCCCGCCTTCTCCGTTCCTGGGTCTATCGCGTTCGACCGACGAACAAGACCTCCAAGCGAACCTCACTCCTGCCGCGATTGCGGGTGCAGGAATTTGAAGAGCGCGTCGTGCCCGCCGTACTGCCGTTGCCGACGCAGACGCAGCCTGCGGCGTCGGTGTCGCTGCTCGGCATCGACACGAAAGGCGACGTTACCGGCCCCGTCGTTGTGGCCAGCCCGATCAACCCGTTGAACCAAGTGCTCGTCGCAACGGTCGTGCCGACCGACGGTCAGACCGGAATTGTCGGTTTCACATCGACCAACGGCGGTTTGAGCTGGGTTAAATTTTTCGATAACACATCTTTCTCACCCGCGTTCGCACCCACGTCCGTATCCCGCCTGAACGACAACAGCATCGATCCGACGAACAGATCGTTCGAGCAGACGCGATATACGCACGCTTACAATCCAACGGTCGCTTTCGATCGCGATGGCTCGGTTTACCTATCGCACGTGCAAACGAATGCCGCCAAATCGAGCGGCGAAGTAGTATTCAATTCTTACACTTTTGGGGGTGGCTCCCTGAATGGAACGAAATCGTTGTACCGATGGATCGGTCAAGATCCCGCATTCAATCCTTACGTCGTCGTCGACAACAACGCCCCCGTCGTCACCGACCCCGTCACGGGTGGCACGCGATCCGATCCCTCTTCGGGTAAAGGCGTATACGTCACCTGGAACACGAATACCACACTCGAAGATCAAACCGCCAAT
Organism: Limnoglobus sp.; assembly: GCA_043726085.1. Classification (GTDB taxonomy): domain Bacteria; phylum Planctomycetota; class Planctomycetia; order Gemmatales; family Gemmataceae; genus Limnoglobus. The sequence continues at coordinate 7,629 of JAYSKW010000980.1, read as the reverse complement.
CCGGCGCAGAACCAGAACGCGGTTCTTATTGCCGGTTCGGCGGATCGCGGTGCGAATTTCTCGAATCCCGTGCTCGTGACCGACGGCGGTTACACGAAGAACGTGGTCTTGAATTCGTTTTCATCGGCACTAGCCCCCGTCGCAGCGTTCGCGCCCGCTACCAGCACCACACCCGGATTTTTGACGGTCGCATCGAGTGGGAAAGCCACGAGGATCGTCAATGGCAACACGGTGGACTTTGGCGTCATCACGATCGGCGGGACGACGCCAGATCCCGTCGCTCCCGTCGTCACGCAATCGTTTAATGGATCGGGTGGAGCGATTGGCGATGGTTTCGATCCGGGCAGCAGCTTGCCCCACATTGGCATAACGACGCAATTCTCGAATCCCGTCGCGATAACGGCCCCGAATTTCTCGACGCTCAGCGACCTCGACGTCAAGTTGTCGATTACGCATCCGAACGTCAGTCAGCTTCGCGTTCAGCTGATCAGCCCTACGAACGACATCATTACGCTGTTTACGAATCGGACCCAAGGCGACAACAGTTTGATTAACAGCATTGGACTGGCCGCTAGTGCGAATGTGGGGATTATCAACGGCTATACTCCCGGCATGATCTTCAACCAGGAAGCTCCGCGGAGTGCGAGTAACAGCGTCAACGTCGCGCCGTACATCGCGCACTTCCGCCCGGAATTCGGCAGCCTAGGCACTTTTTACGGCCGAAATGCCGCGGCCTTGAACGGTACGTGGAAGTTGTCCGTAACGGACTCGCGAGCCGATGGTACGCCCGTTCAGTCGGTCACCGCATGGTCGCTGAAGTTCGTTTCGCGGTTCAATAACTCTGGGTTCGGTACCGATAATGTCAACTTCATTTCCGCATTGACCAACGGAGTCGATACTCTGCACCCTAATGCGGATGCGGCGGCTCCTGCTACGGGAATTGGTACGGGTCTGGCCATCGCATACGACACGAGCTTGCCACAAATCAGTGCCGGAGGTGTCGTCCGTCCCGGTACGAATGCGGGACGGCTCTACACCGCGTTTACGAGTGCGGTAACCGACGTCGATACCGGCGCTGTTCTCGATGAGAACGTTTCCGTTGCGCGTTCGGACAATGGCGGTTTGACGTTAGCAGGCGTCGTGCGCGTCAACGACGACTCGGCTAGCGATCATTACAGCGAAGGCCGTCGCACGCAGTTTATGCCTGCAATTGCAGTCGATCCGCTTACGGGTACGCTCGCCGTATCGTGGTTCGACGGTCGTCACGATGCGAGTACGAAGCGTCTCGCCAATTACGTGGCAACGAGTATCGACGGCGGAGCCACGTTCAGCGCGCAGGGTCGCGATGCGTACTTCAACGTGCCCAAACAAGCGATCGATACGATCACCGGCAAGTCGTATAACCTCGAACCGATACCGAACAACTTCACGGTCGGTACGGCACTCACTTCCGGTATGGGCGTTCACCAGTCACTGCTTTACAGTGATGGTAAACTCACTGCCTATTGGGCAGGCAATCAAAACTCCGACAAAAACTTTTCCATTCTGTCTGCGCGAAGCACGACGGGCGTAGGGCCGCGAATTGTCGATAGCGACATGGGCCCGGTGGGCAATTCGAGTGGGTTCAACGGCCTTCAACCCGATGGCACGCCGCGCCTCGATGGCTTCCGCATCACATTCGACCGACCCGTTGACCCGACGACGTTGACCGATGCCGACATCGTCGTGCAGTTCCGCAGCCCGGCGACGCCGCTGACTTCCCCCGCAACGAACATTCCCGTCGCTCCCGGTGCCGCGATTGCGTTGAATGCAGCCAACACGCAATTCTTCGTACCGTTCCTGACGCCACAGACGGCGGTTGGCACGTATAGTTACGCGGTCGGCCCGAACATTCTCGACAAACACCGCGGCTCGCTCGGGTTTACCACGACGACGTTCCCGTCGACCGACACGCCGCTCGCGTTACCCGACGTTGCAACCACGACATCGACGTTAACTGTCGGACCGATTGCGGGAAATCCGACCGTCGTTTCGGTTCGTGTCGGTTTGAACATCACGCATACGTTCGATAGCGATTTACGCATCACGCTCATCGCACCGAACAACACGCAAGTCGTCCTTTCAAACCAAAATGGTGGCGGCGGCCAGAATTACACGGGTACGTTCTTCGACGATAGTGCGAGCCTGGCGATCGCGTCGGGTGCTTCCCCATTTACGGGTAGTTTCCGACCCGAGTCGCCACTGTCGGCATTCGCGGGTGGACCGGCCTCGGGCACGTGGCGTTTGCAAATCGAGGATCTCGCCGGTGCCGACGTGGGCACGTTATTGAACTGGACGCTTGAGCTCACCGATTCGCGAACGTCGGTGAAACTCGGCAACTCGATGGATCAAAATACCGACGGCACCCAAAGCACCAGCTTCGGCGTCGATACCTATTCGACGCCGCGCTCGACCTCGGGGATTCCGTTCAGCGTGCCTTACGCTACGGATACGCTGCCGATCATCATTCCTGGTCCGACCTTCACATTCGCCGCCGTTCCCGGCAAAGCTACTGCTGGTACGGGCGATACGCTCAACCTCGATACCGGTGCCACGGGCGTCGATGTCTTATTCGATCGCGAGATCGATCCGCTCACGTTCACGTCGGCGGACATTATCGGCATGACCGGGCCTTTGGGCGTCGTCCCCGGTCCGTTCACGGTTGTGGGCCTCGGTTCATCGCCAGCCGTGCCGACGAAATCGTTCCACATCGGCTTCCCATCGAAGATCATTCCGAACGGGCCGTACACGATCGAAATTGGATCGGACATTCAATCGACGATCGGCGATCGACTCGACATGAATAAAAACGCGGGTCTGGCGGTGCTTCGCGGCACCGACCCGAACGCGAGTTCGTACTCGACCGTGACGCGCTCGACGCTCATCGGCCAGCCGGTCGCCCCATTCAGTCCGAGCGGCTCGGCCTCGTTGCCGTTGACCGTACCCGATACGTTCCAAATCGCGCAAAACCTCCTCGTTTCGCCGAACTCGCGAGTTCGCGTGACAGTCAATCTGACGCACCCGAACATCAAGGAACTCGACCTCGACCTCGTATCCCCCGACGGCCTGACGCGGATCCGGCTGTTCACCGGTGCAAACATTCTGCCCGCGGCCCCACTGCCAAACCTTCGCAATACGATCTTCGACGACGGTGCCGTCACGCCGATTCAACTCGGCGGCGTCGGGCAGTTCAACGGTATCTTCAACCCCGAACTGCCGCTGACGGGCATCCTCGGGCGAAGCTCGTTCGGTAACTGGACGCTCCAAGTCCGCAACAACGGCACTCAAGCGGGCACGATCGACAATTGGTCGCTCGAACTGCCCAAAGCCGACATTGGCTCGGGCCTCGGCGAACCGATTGCCGACCGCTTTGAAGTCGGCTTCCGGATCTTCACGCAAGAACCTTCGCAGGTCGTCACGAAGCAACAATTTACACCGTTCGGCCCCGCGCCGCTCGGCGGGCAGTCGCGGATCAACCGCGTCACGGGTTTGGCGATGGACCCTTCGGACCCATCGGGGAACACCGTGTTTGTTGGTGGTGCTAGCGGTGGCATCTGGAAAACGACGAACTTCCTCACGCTCGATGCGGCCGGTCCGAACTGGATTCCGCTGACCGACTTCGGCCCATCGAGCAGCTTGAATACCGGCGGTATTGCCGTATTCGCACGCAACAACGACCCGAATCAGTCGATCGTGTTCGCCGTCACTGGCGAAGGCGACACGGGGTCGTCAGGCGTTGGTGTGCTTCGCTCGCTCGACGGCGGGCGGAACTGGAAAGTCCTCGACAGCACGAGCAATGCCGACGGCATCGGCAACATCTTGCCGATCGATTCGGCACTCCGCAATCGTCAGTTCGTCGGTACGTCATCGTTCAAGATCATCGTCGATCCGAAGCTGACCCCAACCGGCGAAGTCATCGTATACCTGGCGAACAGCCAGGGGATTTGGCGGAGTAATAATACGGGTCGCGATTGGTTGCTCATCCAAGCGGGCGACGCGACGGACGTGACGCTTTCCGCAGGCAGCGTCTCGAAGAGCGTCGGCGCGAATAACAACTTGAACATTCTCTACACCGCCATTCGCGGGCAGGGCATCTTCTTCTCGCCGAACGCGCAAAATGTGACGTTAGGTGGAATGCAGTTGACGGTGGCCAACCAGGGGAATCCGCTATTCCAGGATTTCGGCACGGGCAAAGTGATCAACATCAATAGTGGGGCGCGGAACAATCCGAACGGGGCGAAGGGGCGAATCACACTCGCCGCACCGGCGTTGTCCGATTCGTCGCTGGCGAACGATTTCTACCAGGGCTGGCTCTATGCGTTCGTGAACAACGGCGGCAACGGCGATCTCTACCAGACCAAGGACTTCGGCCGAAACTGGGTGCGAATCGAATATCCCTTCTTCTCGCCGACCCTGACCTCCGCATTCGGAACCAACAACGAAGGAGCCAGCTTCGGGCTTCCGGGGCCGGACCATACGATTCTCGGTGCTCCTCCTTTCGGGCAAGGCGAATACGACATCGGAATTGGGATCGACCCGAACAATCCGAGCATCGTTTACCTCGGCGGAACGAACAATGGTTCCAAGGTCGCTGGCGGCGGTTTCATTCGCGTCGATACGACCTTCGTGAACGACAGCCAATCGCTGATCGCTTACAATAATAGCAACAACGACAACGGTACGATTCAATTCACCGCAGGCAACGGCCCGATTACGGTCAACAAACTCGGCTCGGCGTATGGCGTTAACGGGAACAACGCGGTCAATCGCGGCTTCATCAACTTGTTCCGCGATCCCACCCAGCCATTCTTGTCGAACGCCACGCTGAACCTGACGAACGTCAATATCGCAGCGGGCTTCAACAACAGTGGGTTCGATGCCAAATGGGCACCGTTCCCCGGCGAAGTGCAGACCGACGTTCACCGCATCATCACGTTCCGCGATCCGCTGACGGGTAAGTCGCGTCTGATCACCGGCGACGACCAAGGTATCGGCAGTACGGTCGACGATGGCACCGGTCTCGTGGTCGGCGGTATCGGCAACGCACGGTTCCCGAACAAGATCCGCAACGGGAACCTGCAACTCAACCAGATTTATTACGGGGCTTCGCATCCGAGCCAACTGGCGGCAGACATTGCCGGGGCGCTCTTCTATGCCACCACGCAAGACAACGGCTTCCCCATCTCCACGGCGAGCCTGCTGACGACCGGCGATCTGGGTTATAGCGGCCCTGGCGGTGACGGTACTGGCGTGGCCACCGATCAAACAGGCAGCGGCACGAGCTATTACTACGCGTGGCCCTGTTGCGGCCCGCAAGCCAACGCGACGGACTTCTTCCAAGTGCGACTGCCGAACGGTACGTCCATCGGGCGCACGAGCGGGTTGCTGCAAGCCGGCGACCAGATCACGGCGACGGGTTCGACGGGGCAGTGGGGCTTCCTCGGCGGCCACAACTTCGCAGTCAATCCGATCGACGGCAACGGCATCATCATCGGTTCTGGTGCGGGCCGCGTATTCCGCACGACCGATCAAGGGATCAACTGGTTCCCTGTCGGCGAACCCGGCGGATTTAATCAACTCGACGGTTCGGAAAAGACGGCACTCGCGTTCGGGGCACCGAATCAAGCCAGCCCCGGCGTACTCAACAACTTCCTGTACATCGGCGGTTCGAGCGGGAAAGTGTTCGTCACCGAAACCGGCGGCGCACCGTGGCGAGACATCTCGGCAGGGTTGTCCGGTGGCGGCGTGAATCAGATCGTGCCGAACCCGACACGCGGCAGCCGCGACCTCTACGCGGTGACGTTTGGCGGGGTGTTCTACAAGGCCGATTCGCGAACGAACGCTCCGTGGGTGAACATCACCGATAATCTCTTCCAACTCCGCAAGCCGGTGTTCGGCGAAGCCGTCGCGGTGGGAATGAACCCGCAGCAAATCAATTTCCTGAAAGCACTCGCCGTCGATTGGCGTTACGCGATCCCCGACGCCACAAACCTGACGGGAGCGAAGTTCCCCGTCGTCTACGTCGGTGGCGAAGGCGGCGTGTATCGTTCGCGTTCGCGCACCACCGGCGCAACGTGGACGTTCTACCCGAGCGAAACCGAAGACGGTGCAGTTAAGGATGCCGGCTACTTGCCGAACGCACAAGTCAACGACATCGATTTGTCGCTCGGCAATATCGACCCGACGACGGGCTTCCCGATCCAGAACAAGGGTGGCCTCAACCTGTTGATCGCCAGCACGTACGGTCGCGGTGCCTTCGGGATCCGCATCAACACGGACTTGGACAAGCAGTTCTTCGTGAACTTCCCATCCGGCCCGCAAGTGACGAACCTCGCGAACTCGAACGCGGTCGGCGGCCCTTCGACGAAACTCCGCGTGACGTTCAACTCGTTACTCGACGATCGTTCCGTGTCGCCGAGCGACATCATGTTGCTCGACACAACCGGCGCGATCGTTCCCGTCACCGGTTTCAGCAAGGTTTCGGGAACGCAGTACGATTACGACATCGTCTTCAACAGCCAGACCGTGGCTGGTTTCTACAAGTTGACCGTCGGCCAGAATATCAGCGACGTGGCTGGTAATCCGATGAACCAGAACAACAACAACCTGAACGGCGAAGCCGACGATGCCTTCAGCCGTTACGTGTTCCTCAACGGTGCGGCTTCGAGCCTCGTGATTACGGGAATGCCGACGACGACGATCGCCGGGTCGGGCTTCGATGTGACGGTGGTCGCGCAAGACATGACCGGCGCAACGATCGTGAACTACACCGGTGCGGTGACGTTCAGTAGCTCGGATAGCAAGGTGTCGGTCGCTGCGGGCGACCTGCCGCCGAACTACACATTCGCGGTAACGGACAACGGGCGCAGGACGTTCCGGATCATCTTCAAGGATGCCGGGTTCCAGACGCTGTTCGTCGATCCGGTCATTGCCGGTTCGATCAACCCGGCGAAGGACGACACGATTGTATTGGCGGCCGACGCCAGTTTCTTCAAGGTGACGGGCCACCCGTCGCCGAGTGTGGCCGGCGTGCCCGCAACGGTCACGGTGACGGCGTTCGACCCATACAACAACCAGGCAACGGGCTACATCAAGACCGCGAAATTCTCGAGTTCCGACGCGAAAGCGGCCCTACCCGCGAACTATACGTTCGTCGCGGGCGATAACGGCAGTAAGACCTTCACCAACGGCGTCACGCTCAAGATCGCCAATGCGACGGCGTCGATTACCGCGACCGATACTATTCTGGGAACGATCACTGGCACGCAGTCGCCGATCGTCGTGCTACCTGCCGCCGCGTCCGGTTTGTTCATCGAAAGCGTTCCCGATCCTGTGACGGCGGGCGTCTCGAACAACTTCAACCTGGTCGCACGCGATCCGTTCGGCAACCAGGCCACCGGCTACCTCGGCACGGTCAACCTGACCGTCACCGACACGAACGGTCTCGTCAGCTTCCCGACGACGTACACGTTCACGGCACCCGACCTCGGCAGCAAGACGTTCCCGTTCACGCTAATTACCGCAGGCAAACAGACGCTCACAGCCACGGACACCGCTCCCGGTAATAGCGTCGCGATGGGTAAAACGACG
>JAYSKW010000979.1:0-7510 GCA_043726085.1 Limnoglobus sp. | reverse complement strand
AAAACCGAAGAGCCACGAAGGTAAGAAATCCTCCGGCTGCCCTTGACAGGTCCGACCATAACAGGTCGCGGTCGAAGAGGCTTTGCGATGAGGCCCGACGGAACGTCAACGACAAATACCCTGAAGGTTTGGAATCGTCGCGTGAATGCACTGTCGGGCCTCTCAAAGCTTCGACCCGACCTACAAAACCAGTCGTTTCACTGCGAAACGGAAGATACTGTGCACGGTTACAATCCGTGAATGAAATCGTAAGGGTAAAATATCGTGCCGTGAGTGCGATGGTCGCTTCGCCGGTCGGTCGCCTACAATTTCATTATGCCAAGCGTGATTGTTATCGGTGCGGGGATTAGTGGACTGGCGGCCGCGTTTCGGATTCGCACTGCGATACCCGGCGTGACGCTTACGGTTCTCGAACGTGCGGAACGTGCGGGGGGTAACGTCGGGACGGATCACATCGATGGCTTTACCGTCGAACGCGGCCCGAACGGCTTCCTCGATGGTAAGCGTTCCACGCTGGAACTGTGCCACGATCTCGGCCTCAAGGATCAACTGATCGTTGCCAGCGAAGGCTCGCGGACGAATCGCTTTCTGTACCAGAACGGCGAGATGTTCAAGCTCCCTGCATCGCCATCGGGCATCCTGCGAACGCCGGTACTTTCCCTTCTCGGCAAGCTCAAACTCCTTACGGAACCGTTTCGAGGAACGCCGAAGAAACTGCCACCCGACGAGACGATCGAGCAATTCGCGATCCGTCGCTTCGGCAAGGAAGTCGCGGCCACGTTCATCGATGCCCTCGTAACGGGCATCCACGGTGGCGATCCGGCGAAGCTCAGCGTGGCGGCGGCGTTTCCGAGATTGCCAATGTTCGAACGTGAAACCGGCAGCGTGATTCGCGGCTTTATGCGCGCCGCCAAACAGCGACGTCTCGACACCCTCGCACGTGGCGAAAGCCCCAGCCCGCAACGGATGTGGTCGTTCCGCGGCGGGCTGAGCACAATCATCGACGCACTCACCGAACAACTCGGCGACTGCGTGAAGTTGGGCGTCGATCTGCGACGAATCGAGAAGACACCCAACGGCTGGCTCATTCGCGGAAGTGGGACGGAATCGTGGAGTGCCGATGCCATCGTCGTCACCTGCCCTGCCCATGCGCAAGCAGAGTTGCTCACGAGCGTCGATGAGGCACTCGCTGCGGAGATTGCCGCGATTGGTTACACGCCGGTTCACGTCGTGGCCATCGGTTACCAGCGCGAACACGCTCCGCTCGACCTCGATGGCTTCGGCTACATCGCCCCGCAACGGACGCGCCGCGATGCGCTCGGTGTGCAGTGGTGCTCGTCGATTTTTCCCGACCGCGCCCCGCCGGGGTACGTGCTTTGGCGCGTCCTTTGCGGTGGAATGAGCCGCCCCGATGTGGCCGCGTACGACGACGAAACGCTGCTGCGTTGCGTCCATGCCGAGATGAAAATCACGATGGGTGTGACGGGCGAACCGGCGTTCCACAAAGTGGTGCGTTGGCCGCGTGCGATTCCGCAATACCTCGTCGGCCACCTCCGCCGCGTCGAGCAAATCGAGACGGCGGCGGCGAGTCATGCGGGGTTATTCCTCGGCGGCAATGCCTATCTTGGGATCGCGATGAACGATTGCACGGAACGGGCGGGGTGGTTGGCCGATTCGGTGGCCCGATTTTGCCGGTTGCACGATTGATGCTTTCGCGAATCGTCGGAAGGTTATAGGATAGCGTTCAGTTTCCAACCTCTTCCTGCGGTCTGCGAGGCGCATTATGCGTCAGGTTTTATCGCTCATTCTCGGCGGTGGCCGGGGTGCCCGTTTGTTCCCGCTCACGAAACAACGCGCCAAACCGGCCGTGCCCGTGGCAGGCAAGTATCGGCTGATCGACATCCCGATCTCGAACTGCCTCAATAGCAAACTCAACAAGATCTACGTGCTCACGCAGTTCCTCAGTGTGAGTTTGCACAGGCATATCTCGAACACGTACAAGTTCGACATGTTCAGCAGTGGCTTCGTCGAAGTGCTCGCCGCCCAGCAAGCCTACGACGAACATATCGGCTGGTACCAAGGCACCGCCGACGCCGTCCGGCAGAACATTTCTTACATCAAGCGCGAACAACCCGACGAAGTCTTGATCCTCTCCGGCGACCAACTCTACCGGATGGATTATCGAGAGATGATCGAGACGCATCGCAAGAGTCAAGCCGACGTTACGATCGCGTGCATCCCCGTGAAGGAAGACCAAACGCCAGGGTACGGGCTGGTGCAAATCGACGATGGGGGCCGCGTGCGCAGTTTCGCCGAGAAGCCGAAAACGGCGGAAGCGCGCAAGCCGTACTTCACGCCCGATAAGTGGGTCGAATCGCAAGGCTACAAGAGCAACGGCCGAAACTACCTTGCGAACATGGGTATTTACCTGTTCAAGACCGACAAACTGTTCGAGATGTTGAACACGCCGGTACCCGATCCGCTGCACAACGCGAACCTGCTCCCGCACGATTTCGGCTCGAACGTGTTCCCAAATCACGTGGCAGACCGGCACATTCACGCCCACCTGTTCGATGGCTTCTGGGAAGACCTCGGCACCATCAAGAGCTACCACGATTGCAGTTTGGCACTCGCGGAACCGGAACCGCCGTTCGACTTCTTCCAGCCCGAAGGTGTCATCTACACGCGGATGCGGAACTTGCCCGCGAGCCGAATCAACGGGGCGACGCTCGACCAATGCACCATCGCCGACGGTTGCGTCGTCGGTGCGGGTTCGTCGATCTCGCATAGTATGATCGGCGTACGCAGCCGCGTCGGTGCGAATTGCAAACTCCGCGACGTCGTCATGATCGGCTCGGATAAATTTGAAACCGTCGCCGATCTCGCGGAGAATCGGCAACTCGGTCGCCCTGATTTGAACATTGGCAACGGCACGCAGATCGAACGCGCGATCCTCGACAAAGATTGTCGCATCGGTCACGGCGTGCGCATCCGCGACCACGCCGGCGACGCCGATTTCGACGACCCCGCTGGCCGCTACCACATCCGCGATGGCATCGTCTGCGTACCCCGCGCCAGCGTGATCCCCGACGATCTCCAAATTTGAGGCTGCGGCTTCGTACAAAATATGCGTAGTCGTTTGCCCCGTTTCACCCTCCGGAGGTTTCTTTCCATGTTCCGAACGGTCCTCTCTCTGGTTGCCGTCGTTGCCCTTGCGAATGCGGCGACGGCCCAAAGGAAGCTCGATGCGAAGTTCGCGGTGAAAAGCCCCGACGACCTCGTCGATTTCAAAAGCACGCCCGCTCCCGAAGGTGCGATCGAGCTGTTCGATGGCAAATCGGCCGACAAATGGACGAAGTCCGATGGCAAGTCGAAGGTCGAATGGAAGTTGAACGACGGCGCGATGGAAGGCTTCAAAGGCCACGGCGACATCATCACGAAGGAGAGTTTCGGCGGCACGTTTACGCTGCACGTCGAGTTTCGCATCCCGTACGAACCCGAGTTGAAGCAGGGCCAAGGCCGCGGCAACTCCGGCGTGTACATGCAAGGCCGCTACGAAGTGCAAGTCCTCGATAGCTACGGCATCGAAAGCAAAAACAACGACTGTGCCGCAATTTATGAAGTCGTAGCCCCATCGAAGAACGTCTGCAAAGCCCCAACGGTGTGGCAGAGCTACGACATCGAGTTCACCTCGCCGGTGTTCGTCGATGGCAAGAAGACCGAGCCAGTGCGTATGACCGTTACCCACAACGGCGTGAAGGTTCACGACAATGTGAAAGTGCCAGTCGACAACACCCGTGCCGGTCGCGGCGGCGACCCAAGCAAGCCCGGCCCGATCCTGCTCCAAGACCACGGCCACCCCGTGCAGTTCCGGAACATCTGGCTAGTGCAGGCGAAGTAATTCGTATCTACGAGCCACCGGCTTAATGCCGGTGGGAGTTTCATAAGCGAAAGACTCCCACCGAGATGAACTCGGTGGCTCGTCGTCCATCACTTCGTGACGACATAGACATGAGCGACGAAACCGAATTTCTTGCTGCGATTGCTCAGAGTCCGGGCGATGATTTGACACGTCTGGTGTATGCGGATTGGCTGGATGAGCGTGGCGACGACCGCGCGAGTTACCTTCGCCTCGTCGTAGAAATATCGGAGCGAATCGAGCAAAATCGCCCATATCGTCGACTCATGACCCGATACCGTACCATCGCTGATTCCGATTGCGATTAAACTCCTGCGTGTTACAGAACAAGAATCATTGAGCATTGTAATTGACTTTGCTTGACTAAACGCTCATAATAACAACAATTGTTACTAGAACATCGTCCTAGAGTCGCCCTCTTCATGTGGAGGTGTTCTTGATCGGAAAGTACGTTTATCATCCGAAACTCGAGTACATCGGTCAGGTTGAAGGCAAAACGCTGCTTGGTCATGAAAAGCCGATTTCTTACGAATACTACCGTGTTCGGCTTGCTGATGGGAGCATTCGCGTGGCATCGCCTATAAATCTTGTGGAGTTGGGCGACCCAGTGCTGATGCGAGAATTGCACAGGAAATTGCTGGCTAAAGCAAAAGTTGAGTATCAGGGCGTGCGCGAGTCTGTTAAAGCTCAATCGATCCAACGACATGCCCATTGCTGGCTTTGTAAGAAGCACTTGGATACGGGAGTTGACGTGGAATGTGTTGCGTGCAGTTGGATGCTGTGCCACTGCGGGGCGTGTGGATGTACCTACGCGGATAGATATTACTCTTAGCCAGATTACATAAACTGCTTTAGATATCAACAAACTGACACATAATATATAAATTTAATACATTACTGATACATGTAATATGTAATACCTCGGTTTGAAATACCGACATTGATTCCGACGATTCGCTCTAGAATTGCTGGTTTTAAACGAATTTTCAGCGAGAGACTTTCGAGCCGGAGTAATATGTCAGTTGATTAACGCATTTTTTCTCGTTTCTTGGGGCGAGGTGGGTGTCAGCCGTGTCAGCCCACTGATCATGCCGCCATCATTCGCAATTATACAACTGTATATAAGAATCATCCGATCACGGTTAAGGAGTAGGCGAATGGCGACGAATGCGGAGAAACAGTTAAAGATGTTCAAGCGACTGATGCTGGGTAAGCTCTGCTTCCAACGTGCGGCGGCCTTGGCAGAACACATGCTGAAGACGAGGCCTGAACCGCTGGGGCTCGTCTACTCACCGATGGTGACGGGCATTGTCGGCACATACATGCGGCCATTCATGAGTGCGAATGGACTCGGCTCGCTCCCACCCGAGTTCGAGAAACTACCCACTCCTATCCTTCAGGAGTACCACGATCACGTCAAAGAAGCACGGCACAAGCTTCATGCCCACCATGACCTGCTCTCCGCGGCGACCTTTACCATCGAAAGCGGCGAACAGCCTCTTTGTATGAAGGTTCGATTTGACGGTACGAGTACTTTGGCTCTGCAGCCCGACCTACCTGAGATAGGAGAACACACCTTCCCACACATCGTTCAGCTCTGTCAAATGCAGGAAAAGCGGTGTACTATGGCAATTCAAGAGTTGTGGCCGAGCCTGACGAGCGGCAAGCAGTACCAAATAGGAATGTATGTTGTTGGGCTCGATTTCCCGTAGTTCGATCGGCTGAGTGCATACTAAAACGGATGTTTATCGTACACCATGCGACTGTTATCGTTTGGATGCTTAATCCGGGCCAACCGCTCCGGGATGGTCTAGCACCCTTAGGATCACCGTGCTCGAAATATAGAATAGTCCGAATCGCATCGAAATCGCGATTGCTTGCGACTCAGGACGAATCAGGGCTGACGCCCACCCGCTGCTCGCCTGTGCGTCGTGCTTTCGCACGACGCAGGCACGGTTCTTTTACTTCGCGACGGCCAGGAACTTCACGCAGACGGGCGTGCCGACTTTGATCACGTTTTCGGTCTTGGTCGCCATGCCGGTTTTTTGGTCGATCTCGAAGACGCGGACGCTGTTGGTGTCCTGGTTGGCGACGAGCATCCACTGGCCGGTCGGGTCGATATTGAAGCCTCGGGGCGTCTTGATGTTGCCGACGATATGGCCGATCGGCTTCAGTTTCCCGCCGTCGATCACCTCGAACGCCGCCACGCTATGCTGCCCGCGATTCGACACGTAGACGAATTTGCCGTTCGGGTGGATGCGGACTTCCGCCGTGCTGTAGCCGGGCAACGGCTTGCCTTCGGGCACCGTCGAAAGCGATTGAATCACTTCAAACTTGCCCGCAGCGACGTCCATTTTCACGACGTTCACCGTCATGTCGAGTTCCCCGTTGACGTAGGCGATCGTGTTCTTTGGGTTGATGTGGATGTGGCGTGGGCCACAACCGCTCGGCATTTTGATGAACGCGGGGTCGTTCGCGCTGAGTTCGCCGTTCGCGGACACTTTGTAAAAGATGACCTGATCCAGGCCGAGGTCGCAGACGAAGCCGAACTTGCCGCTGGCATCGAACGCGGAGCAATGCGCGTGCGGTGCGGATTGACGCGATTTATCGCTGCTGGCCCCCTTGTGCTGCATGAAACTCACTTTGTCGCTGAGGCTGCCATCGTCTTTGACCGCGAATGACGTTGCACTGCCGCCGCCGTAATTCGCCACCAAAACGACCTTGCCACTCGGGTCAGTTTCGACGTGGCACGGCCCGGCCCCGACGCTGCCTTGTTCGTTGAGCTTCGTCAACTTGCCGGTCACGGCATCGACGGAATACGCGTAAACGCCGCCGCCGTTCTTACCTGCCGATTCGCCGACGGCGTACAGGAACTTGCCATCAGGGCTGAAGTTCACGAACGACGGGCTGCCGACCGCCGCTGCGACTTCCGGCTCGGAGAGCTTGCCAGTCTTAACATCGAGCTGACAGCGATTGATGCCCTTGCTGCCGTCCTTCGAGGTATACGTGCCGATGTAGACCCAGTAGCGCTCGGCATCGGCCGCCGAGATTGACGCGACATTTCCGAACAGTGCCGCCAACGCGGCGAGAAACAACCGACGAGCCATTCGCAACATAGTGCCTCCGTGGAAAAAATTGTCAGATCGCTTTTGCCAATCGCGCGATCTCGGTAGATCATAAGCAACTGGGTTCGCATTCGATACCGCCATCTTTACCATTTGGAGCGTTCGATGATTCGCCTCCTCTCCACCGCGTTACTATTTTCGTTCGCGATACTGTCCGTGCTGGCCGCCGAACCCGACAAGAAACCGGCCGATGCCGGCGGTTGGGTGGAATTGCTGCTAACCGGCGAGGCGTCGCCGTGGAGAAAGATCGATGCGGGCTGGGTGTTCGCGGACGATGCGGGCCTCGACATGGATAAGCCCGCTAGGCTGAAAGCGAAGGGCGAAGGCAAGTCGTGGGTCAACGGCGAGAAGGGCCACGTGCCCGATTTGGTCACGAAGAAAGAGTACAAAGATGTCGAAGTTCACGTCGAGTTTATGATGGGCAAGAACTCGAACTCGGGGATCAAGTTCCACGCGATGTACGAGA
>JAYSKW010000978.1:0-4010 GCA_043726085.1 Limnoglobus sp. | reverse complement strand
CGTTCGCGGTGACGGGGGTGTGTCATCAGTGGATCGCTTCCCCAGAACACGACGAGGTCCGCACGCTGTTTGACTTCGCCGAGCGTGCAAGTCGATTCGCCGACTTGCTGAAGTGCCATGATCTACGGGGCGTGGCCGGTACTCGCGGTCGTGTCGATGGTCGCGCCGATCCTGTCGGCGAGTGCGGTGGCGGCGCGTTGCCCTTCGGTGGTACTTCGCGACAAACCGTAGATGAGCGGGTACTTCGCCGCGGCGAGAATCTTCGTCGCTTCGGCGTACGCCGCTTCGAGTGTCACCGCGTTGTCACCGATGCGGCACGCAGGTGGACGTGCGGCAGTTTGCGCGGGGAACCACGGGTCCGCGAGGCGACAACCGTTGATGACGGACGTGATGCGGTCGCCGTCGACGACGACACTCAGGTCGTCGCAGACGCAACCGCAAACGGTACAAGTGACGTTCGGAATCGTGTGTCGCATGGGAAATATTTTAGTTCGATGTGGCGAGAACGACAGATGTTTTATGCGCCTTTTGCGATCCGCAGCCCGATTATGGCACCGATCAGTGCGGCGAGTACGGAACCGATCGCATAGGCACAGGCTGCGAAATACCGCTCTTTTTCGAGCAGATTTACGGTTTCGATGCTGAATGTCGAGAAGGTCGTGAAGCCACCACAGATGCCGGCACCGAGGAACAACAGTGCGGCAGGGCGATCTTTGCAGGCGACGGTAAGGAAGCCGAGAACCAGCGAGCCGATGACGTTGATGGAGAACGTGTGCCAGGGAAAGTCCGCCGTCCAGCCACGCGACTGGAACGCGATGCCGAGCCAGTATCGGAGGTTCGCCCCGACTCCGCCACCGATCAGAAGCAAGACGCAAGGATGGGTAAAGATCATTCTTTTATCGTCGGTATTGTGTTGGTACCGGGTGCAACCGCGATGTCCGTCAAGGTGAATGGTACGAGAACATCTTTTTGACACGAGCCGCGAAACGACACCGAGTGAAACATCTCCCTCGGGCCTGTCGCCTGCATCTGAATGTGCGTGACACGTTCGCCGTTGATGATCAAGCTTCTCGTGCTCGAGTTCACGCTCACGTCGTTCGGTCGTCCCAGCGAATCTGCGATCGTGATGCCGTGCGACGAAAAGGCAGTCACTCGCAACGGCGAATAGATCAGCGTGATGTCCACAACGCTGTTGCCGTCGGCGTCGGGGGCGGTTACCGAACCTCGCAAAGTGATGCCATTCGCGCCCTGAGCCGTAGTCAGTTGTTTGCTCAATTCGGGAATGGCCGCTAACAGTTCAGGCTCCGATAGTGCATTGCCGACGAGCACGCCGGTCAACGACTTCAGATGCGAAATCGGGCGGCGCGGCGACATCAAATTCAGTAATTTCTGCGATGGTGGAAAGGTAACCATCTGTTGCGGTTCGCCTTCTACTTTACGAACGAACATCACATTCCCTGTGTTCTGCTGAATCGTCCAATCGCCGCGCGTCACCGAACGATTCAAACCTCCTCGCGACGGGATTCCGGTCCAGTCTCCGATCGTTTCGACCTTGTCTGGAAGCACAATTTCGCCATTTCCGCAGACGGCATGCGTCACGCGGATGTGAGTCGTGCGGATCCAACTCAGCTTCGGCTCGGCGGCGACGTTCAGCACAATCGGCATCGTGCCCGGTTCGTACGCGCTCAGAATTTCCGGTGGGAACGTGCCGAGTTGCACGCGAACGGCGGAGTTGGCGTCACGCGATTTCAACGAGTCTTTCGTTCGTTCAATGAGGTTGACGTAAGTTGTGTACTTCGGAATTCCCGTAGTCGGCACGAGCGGAACGAGGTTGGGATTCACCTGTGGCGGGGTCTCGTAAGACGAATCGCGGCGACGATAACTGCTATCCCGCGTGCGGATCAGCAGTTGTTCATTCGAGACATCCAGTCCGGCCGCAACGTTCACCAGTTCCACCGCCTGCCAGTACGGGACTTTGCCAGTCGTGCGCACGGTAACGATTTTCTCGCGGGCCATCGCCACAATTCGTTCGAGGGTCGTGAACTGATAGCCCGTTTGTTTCTCAAGCTCGGCATATACCGCGACCGCTTTCACGTTGACCGCGTTCAGTTCCACGAGCGTAGGCGAAATTCGCCGGCTATTATCGGCGCGAGTCGAAATCGTTTGTAGAAGTTGCGCGGCCCGCTCGGCGGCTTCGGGGTCGTCGGTCTGCGTAAGAACCTTGCGGAGTGCGGGTAACGCCGGTTCGCCGATCGCATCGAGTGCAGCCATCGCTGCCCGACGTTTCTCGAACACCGGGTGCGACAGTTCCACTGCGATCGATATTGGCGATGCGGCCAACATGAAACAGAGATAGGCAAAGGGTGGAAGCATCGGAGACTCCCGGTCCTGAATCAGTTGGGTTTCGTCGACAAGTACACGCGAATCAGCAACGCGAGCATGGCGACCAAGAACGAAATCACCACGCCGAACATCCAGCGAAGCAGGATCATCTCTCCAGTTAGCTTGAGCTGAATCGAGTCCATCTTGGCGGAAAGCTCGGTTTTGACTTGGTCGATTTTGGCAGAAAGTTCGGTTTTGACTTGATCGATTTTGGCATCGAGCTTCTTTTCGACCAAGTCGATTTTGGCGGAAAGATCCGTTTTGACTTGGTCGATTTTGGCATCGAGTTTCTTTTCGACCAAGTCGATTTTCGCAGAAAGCTCGGTTTTGACTTGATCGATCTTGGCATTCAATTCCTGTCGAAACTGATCGATCTTCGCTGTGTTTTGATCGATTTTTACGAGTAGCCGTTGTTCGACTTCGCGGATTTTGACTTCAATATCTGCGACGGCACGCTTGAGGTCTTCTTTAGTTGTGACTTCGCGAAAGTTGATCGAGAACACTTCGGATAGAACCTGTGCTTCCGCTTCGGCTTGCTTGTCCGGCACGCCGACGGCCTTGAGCGCGTTTGCGAATTTCAGGGTGTCGAACGTCGCCGTCGCCATGGCTGCTCCCGGTGTGACACCCTCAGTATACACGCTAGGCCGCTTGACGGGCCGGGTAGCCGACGACGGCGTGCAGTTCGTCCCAGGTGAGTGTGGCGGTGCCCGCTTTGCCGACGACGACGGCGGCGGCGGCGCTGGCGAACCGGCACGAGGTTTCGAGGTTCGCGCCGCTTGCCAGCATCAGTGCCATCGTCCCTGCGACGGTGTCGCCTGCCCCAGTCACATCGAATACTTCGCGTGCTTGTGCGGGAATATGCACCATTTGCCGCCCGCGCTCGAACAGCGACATGCCCGCCGCACCTTGCGTAATCAAGATCGCGGTGCCGAGATCGTCCATCAGGTCGCGGCCCGCCGCTCTCACCCCTTCGACATTTTTTAGCTCGCGGTTCAGCACTTTCCCGGCTTCTAGCAAGTTCGGCTTAACCACCGTGGCCCCGCGATACTTCCGGTAATCGGTGCCTTTCGGATCGACGACGACGGGCACGTTCGCCGACTGACACCGGGTTATCAGTGCCGCCGCGAATCGCTCGGTGACGACGCCCTTGCCGTAATCCGAAAGCACGCACGCCCGCACGCCACCGAGTACTGCATCGATCTGCTTCAGGAGTGCGCGTTCGATCGCTTCGGAGATCGGCCCGAGCATTTCGTGATCGAATCGCACGACCTGCTGGCCGTGTGCCAGCACCCGCGATTTCGTTGTCGTCGGGCGATCCCCGCTGCGTACGATACCCGCACAATCGACGGCGCGTTCCTGCAATAATTCCAGCACCGTTTCACTTGATGCATCGTGGCCGATCAGCCCCGCGAGGATGGACCGCCCGCCGAGTGACGCGATGTTTGCTGCTGCATTCGCGGCCCCGCCGACGACGAACGTCCGCTTCTGGACTTCGACTACGGGTACCGGCGCTTCGGGGGAAATGCGATTGACGTGGCCCCAGATGAATTCGTCGAGCATCAGGTCGCCGACGACGAGCACGGGGCAGTGCGAAAATCGC
This sequence comes from Limnoglobus sp., assembly GCA_043726085.1. Lineage (GTDB taxonomy): Bacteria > Planctomycetota > Planctomycetia > Gemmatales > Gemmataceae > Limnoglobus. Next base: position 28 of record JAYSKW010000978.1, on the reverse strand, counting down.
GGCAAAGTCTCGTGCGGCGTCATGCGGT
>JAYSKW010000977.1:0-3146 GCA_043726085.1 Limnoglobus sp. | reverse complement strand
TGCCGCATCGCTCGCCCCGCCATCAGCCGGAGCGTAATCGAACTCGCGTCTTCGATCATGACGCCGTGCGTAATCCGCAGATCGTTGAACCCGTGGAAGACGAGGCCGGGGTTGCCGTGGAGTGCCGCGTGCGCCATCCATTCCATGTGGACCGCCATCGGCAAAACAGCGCGACCGTCGAGAACGTGCGAACGCAGTATCGGGTGCGAAGGCACATCGACGACGCGCTCGAACACGACGCCGACTTCGGAGTTCGGCGGGTTCGAGTTCGGCGGACTAGCGGGCACCGCCGTCGTTCCCGAACCCGGCACGCGGATCGTTGCGGAGTTGCTAATCGCGCCCGAAAGCCGTCCCTTGCTACCGAGCGCAAGAACCTCAACGGCGCGCCCTGCGGTATTGAGTTCCTGCACCACGAACGCGCCACCGGCGCTCAGCGGAATCAGGCCCACGCCTTCGGACTCGAACTGTTTCCGCAGTGCGGGCGTCACCATTCCGCCATCCCACGGCCCCCAGTTGATCGACACCACACGCGAGTTCGGCAGCTTCCTCGCTTCGATCTGAGCAATTTTGTTCAGCACTTCGTTGGCGACCGCGTACGCAAGTTGGCCGGTTCGCCCCATTCGCCCCGTGATCGACCCGAACAGCACGACGGCCTTCAGTTCGTCGCCGCTGAGTAAGTCGAGGATGTGACGAATGCCATCCACTTTCGTCGAATAGACGTAGTCGAACTGCTCGGTGGTCAGCGTTTCGATGCGGCGATCCGCAAGCACGCCTGCGCCGTGGATGACGGCGGTGATCGCCCCGAACTTCACCTTCACCTGATGGATGAGGTCCGCGACGGCACGACCGGATGAGACGTTCACGGGGAAGTAAACGACCCGTGCGCCGGTCGATTCGATTCGCGACAACGTCTGACGGATTTCGCGTTGCGAGACGATTTTGGCGAATTGCTCGTTGATGAGCTTCGGCGTCGCTTCGGTCCCGAGATGATCGACGATCGCCTTTTTGAGCGCCGCTTCGTCGACGATGCCGCTCGACCATCCGTGTTCGGGGCCAGCCGGCGTGGGGGTGCGCCCGGTGAGGACGAGCGTACACTTATAGGCGTGTGCGAGTGCGATCGCCGCCTCGGCCGTGACGCCGCGTGCGCCGCCGGTAATCAGCACGACGTCCTTCGGCCCGAGCGAGAACGATTGCGCCGTCATCCGCCGCACGGTGCGTGCGAGTTCGAGCGTACATCGGTGCGTGGGGGAAATGCCGACTTCGATCGGGCCGCCGCCGAGGACTTCTTCGATGACGGCGGTGGCCGCGCCCGCCGGTTCGTCGGCGATGTACGCGGGCATCACATCGATGGCTTTGCACGAGATTTCGGGCCATTCGTGCTTGAGCGTTTTGATCAGGCCCGCGAGTCCCCCCGCCGTGGCGTCGGCGGTCGGTGCGATGTCGCCGAGGCCGAACAGGCCATCGAGCCGCGCGACGGTGACGATGACTGCCGACGAGCTTTGGCGGGCGATCTGCCGCAACCGCGGCCCCGCCGTTTGCACCCACTGGAACGCCAGCCGGTTCAACGACATCGCGTTCGGGATCGTCGCCGGAGCGACGAGCACCAGCCCTGCGAGCGCGCCCGACGATTTCACGGTACCGACCGACATCCACGGGACGAGCCGCGGTTGGTAACCCATCGCCGCCAGTTGATTGGCGATCTCGCGGGTGAACGGCTCTTCCTCGGCGACGAGCCAGATTTCGCCGCCTTCCAACAGCGGGATCGGCGCGCGATCCGCACTGAGATCCATGTCCATGAACTGGAGGATGCTCCGCTCGACGGCATCGTTCGTGTAACCCGCTTTCGCGTTATCGGTGCCCGATGGGATCGTCGGCGTGTGCGACCCGTTCTTGCTCGGCGATGCCGACTCCGACGGTTTCGCCGGTAGAATCGACGAGACGTGTTCCGTCTTCGGGGCGTTCAACTCGGAAATCGGCGCGGGGGTCTCATGCGTTTTCCGCATGATCTCGAGCGCCTTCGAGTCGACGGAGTTCGGCGCGGGCGTCGCGATCTGCGATGGTACTAAAAACGGGATCTTCTTGGTCGAAGGGCCGCCATCGGTCAACTCGGAAATCGCTTCCGGCACCGCGAGCGCGGGTGCCCCCGACAGGAAGTTCGCGACATCGCGTAGCGTGTGTAGCGACCCGAGGTGTTCGGTTTTCACCAGCGGCGCGTTCGGCAGTTTGTCTTGCACCGCCGCGAGAATTTCCACGCGCTTAATCGAATCGATCCCGAGGTCGGCATCGAGCGACATGTCCAAATTCAACATCTCGACCGGGTAGCCGGTCTTCTCCGAGACCACGCCGAGCAACATCGCGGAGACATCGCTACCGACCTCGAACGACATCTCTGCCGAATCGACGGCCGTTGCCATCGGTACTTCGATATCGACGGTTTCGCTCGCTTCGGTCCGGTTCGCAGGCATTTGCGAACCGGACAGGAAGTTCGCGACATCGCGTAGCGTGTGCAGTGACCCAAGGTGTTCGGTTTTCACCAGCGGCGCGTTTGGCAGTTTGTCTTGCACCGCCGCGAGAATTTCCACGCGCTTAATCGAATCGATCCCGAGATCGGCATCGAGCGACATGTCCAAGTTCAACATCTCGACCGGGTAGCCGGTCTTTTCCGAAACGACGCCGAGCAACGTCGCAGAAACGCCCGCCGTGACAGGCACCGGCGCGGCCACGGGCAGTGGTGGTGGCACGAAAACCGGCACCGGCGGTGGCAACACGATGACGGGTTGCGGGACTGGCACGGGGATCGGCAGCGGCACGAAAACGGGAACCGGTGGCGGTACGTATGCCGCCACAACTGGCGCGGCCGCAGCTACGGGTGCTATCCCGCTGAATGCGGCGTGTTGCTGCGCGACGAGTGCCGCGAGCGTGCGTTGAGCTTGCTCTTGCGAATCGAGGAACTGGCGGTGGAGCTGCGCGGTTTGCTCTTGCATTCGCTGAAGCGTCGCCAGCGTTTGTTGCGTCGCTTGGAGCGCGGCCGCCAGGTTCGGGTCGATGTTCGAGTCGGGCATGGGCATCTCGCCGGACGAGGTTGCGCGGAGTTGCGCCGCGGGCCGGGGTTCGCGTTTGGGTCGGGGTTGAACGTAATTCGCACC
>JAYSKW010000976.1:0-12829 GCA_043726085.1 Limnoglobus sp. | reverse complement strand
CGTTTCGATGAGCGTGGCCGGTGCGATGGCGCTACCGGTCGTTGTGGTTGCACCGATGGCCCCGAGTGCCAGCGCCGGTGCGAGGCCGCGTTGCGAGAGTCGATCGAGCAGGCGACGTTTCGCCTTGGACAACCGCCCGGTGAGCGTGCCGGGCTTCCAGCCGAGTTGGGCGGCCGCCACGGGTTGACGCACGCCTTCGAGGCAACAGAGTACGAACGCGGTGCGTTCGGCTTCGGGCAGCCGGTTCACTTCCTCATGCACGGCCGCCAGGAGTGCGTCCCACTGCGAATCGGCTACGGGCGAAGTCGCTTCGGGCCGGGCGACGGCCCCTTCGCGGGTCTTGCGGCGTGCGGCGGTGCGCTTCAGTTTCGTGGCCACTCGCACCGCGACACCGTGTAACCACGGGCCGAGCGTGGTCGTGTTTCGTACGTTCTTCGCACTGCGAACGAGTGCCAGGAACGTCGCCTGAAACGCATCCTCGGCATCGCCATCTTGCGGAAGCAGATTCCGGCAAACGCCCCAAACCATCGTCCCGTGACGGCGTACGATCGTTGCAAATGCGACGGCATCGTTCGACGCAACGAACCGCGCGACGAGCGAGGCATCCGCCTCATCCTCGCCCGTCATCGCTTCCACCTGTTTGCGTATCGCGTCCAGTATCCGGGAATGCACGGCAGTTTCCTTCGCGGTCGTTTCGTAAGTCTGTTCCCACGCGGCGGCTTTTCCTATGAGTTTAACTAAAATCTCGTCGCCAGAATCGACGTAAGTCACAATTGTGGTGGCTCAAAAACCGTTTTTCGGGGTGTTTTTTCGTCTCAAAACGGCACTTTTCGATCGCAAATCGCCGATCTGTTTCGAGGTATTTTACCGTAACTCGAACTCGTTTCGTGGGTTACGCCGATGGTCGTTCGATTGGCTCACGCCGCAAGTACCGACCAAAAATCGACCGAGCACGACACAAAATCGACCGAGTACGACACAAAATCGACCGAGTGCGACAATTCTATGTCATTTGGAGACACTTTTGGGTGTGTCTGCGCACGTCGCAAATGTCGACTTAGGTCGGATCGCCTTGGATTTTTTGACTGTGCGTTTTCGCGTGGGTGTGCTCGAACTGCAATTTAGAGCAACTTCAAAAAGTGCAAGCAAGGCGTGCGCTCCCGGTGGATGTCTCCCACCGGTACAAGCCCAGTGCCTCGGTCAATTACCCGATGATTTCCGAGATTGGATTGCCCCACGGTACGAGTGGGTACGGCCGTTGGAGGCGGTCTTTCAGTTCGGTTTCGTGCGAGATTCCGAGGCAGGCGTAGACCGTGGCGATGACATCGGCGGGCGAGACGGGGTTGCGGCTCGGCTTGCCGCCGATCGAATCGCTCGCCCCGTATACCGCGCCGCCGCGAATGCCGCCGCCTGCCATCATTAGCGAGTAACAAAAATTCCAGTGGTCGCGCCCCGCATTCGCATTCACTTTCGGCGAACGTCCGAATTCGCCCATCACCACGACGAGCGTGCGTTCGAGCATCCCGCGATCGTCGAGGTCCGCGAGCAACGACGACACCGCCGAATCGAGTTGCGGCAGCAGTTCGTTTTTCAGTTTCTTGAAGTTATTGCCGTGCGTGTCCCAGGTCGCGTTGGCATCGGGTGCCCACGCGAGGCACGCCACCCGCGTCCCGGCTTCGATGAGTCGCCGTGCCAGTAACACGCTTTGCCCGTAGATGTTTCGACCGTAAGCATCGCGCGTCTTCGGCGATTCTTTTTCGATGCTCACCGCGTGCCGCATGTGCGACGAGGTGAGCAGGTCGAACGCCTTGATTTGATACGGGTCCGGTTCGGAGAGTTGCGACATCAGCCGCCGTCGCCCATCGAGCCGCACGGCATCGACATCGCCGCCGAGCGAGAGTTCGGGCATCGCGAAATCGATGGCGTTCGGGTCTTTCAAAATGAACAGCGGATCGTACGATTTGCCGAGCCAGCCGCCGTAGAACCCCGGTTGCGGCGGGCCGCCCGCACCTTCCTTCGTGATGAATGGCAACGTCACATACGGCACGACGGTCTGCGTCGGCGGTCGCAGGTGACCCATGACCGAACCGACGGCGGGGTAGTCGTTCGGCGTGAATGTCGACGCCGAGTTGTCGCCGCGATCTTGCCCCGTAAGTGCCGTGTAAACGCCCGCCGCGTGTGCGTTGTTCACGCTGTGGTGCGCTGAGCGAATGAGTGCCGATTTGTGCATCCAGCGGGCCATCTTCGGGATGTGTTCGCCGAACTGCACGCCGGGCACCGAAGTGGCAATCGGCTGGAACTCGCCGCGAATTTCGACGGGCGCGTTCGGCTTCATGTCCCACATATCGAGGTGCGACGGCCCGCCGTTCAGGAAGATCAAAATGCAGTGGTCGGCACGGGCCGACTGGCTTCGCGTGCTGTCCGCACGCAGGAGTTGCGGCAACGTCAGCCCGAGCGCCGAGGCCGCCCCCGCACGCAGCATCCGACGCCGCGAAAGGCGTGGCCCGGCACATTGTTGCAGATTCGTTACATTCACACGAACGCCCTCAGAAGAGGCGGAGGGAAGGTAGGCAGATACATAATATTGTCGAAAACCGGCGCGTTGGCAAGCGAAAACATCCCTTTTCGTTCGCGTGACACCAGGAGCGTACGAACTACCAGCCGTTGATTTGAAATCGATCGTGCCCCGTCGGTAGTCGATCCTACCCCGCAAGCAAGGAAAGTAGGTAACACGCAACCGCGAAGACCTTTATAGTGGAACAGACGGTCGGGTTTACGCACCCGTTGGCTACGCGAACGAGCCGACGAGAAGGGTTCCATCATGCCGAAAGCTCGGATTGTTGTCGTCGAAGACGAACCGGCGATTCGCCGCGGTCTGTCCGATGCGCTGCGGCTGACCGGCTACGATGTCACCGAAGCGCCCGATGGCGTCATCGGTTTTGCCGAGGCTTCGGGGAATGGCGTCGATCTCGTACTGCTCGATGTGATGTTGCCGAAGCGCGACGGCCTCGATGTGCTTGCCGAACTGCGGCGGGTTTGTCCGTTGCGGCCCGTGATTTTGCTTACGGCACGCGGTTCGGAAGAAGATCGCGTGCGTGGCCTCAAGATGGGGGCCGACGATTATGTCGTCAAGCCGTTCTCCGCAAAGGAACTATTGGCGCGAGTCGAAGCGGTGCTGCGCCGCACGATGAAGCCGATACCGAAATGGATTTCCATTGAAGTCGGCACCGCAACTATCGACCTCGATCGCCGGGAAGTGCGCTGGCCGTCGACTGAGCGTGTCGAACTCTCCGAGACCGAAGCCGCCGTATTGAAGCACCTCATCGAAAATCGCGATCGTGCGGTATCGCGCGAAGAGCTTTTGGGTCGCGTCTGGGGCATCGGCACGGCGGGCCTCGAAACTCGCGCCGTCGATATGCACGTCGCCCGGTTGCGCGCCAAGTTGAAAGATCCTTCCGGCCGCGACGACACCCCGGAAGCGATTGTCACGGTGCGTGCGCTCGGGTACATGGCGGGGCCGGGCCTCGTCGTTCGGGAAGGAAAGTGACCAAATGCGCCGTCGATTGCTGACGCCGTTCGGCGGAATCTGCGTGTTCATTCTCGTCTCGCTGCTCGTCGGCGGCGGGCTGGCGTACGTCACGTTTGCGTCGTTACAAGTCGAAGCCGCCCAGCGCGAAGCGACCGCACGCGCCGATGCCGCCAACAAGGAACGCCTCGCGCTCTGGCAACTCGATAGCCGCCTGTTCCCGATCCTCGGCGTCGAAAATCACCGCCCGTACGTGCATTATTTCAGCTTGTACACGCCGCATCCCGTGGTGATCGACGAAACCGGCGAGCCAGCCGCCGACCCCGGCCGCGTGCCATCGCCACTGCTTTCGGGCGAACTTCCGGACTGGATGCGCTTGCACTTTCAACTCGACCCCGTCGAAGGCTGGTCGTCGCCGCAAGTGATGCCGGAGTCTTTGGAAACGAACTTGCGGACGCACCGCGATGGCAACCTGACGCTGGCGAATTCGACAGTCGAGCGTCGCGCGTTACTCGGGAAACTCCGCGTGCAGTTCGTCGCCACCGACCTCCACGCGATGCTGATCGAACAAGAAGCCGCCGAGCCGACCGAGACGTTCGCCGTGCCGTTAAATCTCAACGACATGACGACGAATTCCGTCGTCGTGCCAAAGCTCGAAGTGCCAATCGAACCGCAATCGCAACTGAACCGCGCACAGCAAAACACCACCAACGGCATTTCGCAGGGTGTGCCCGCGCCGCAATATCGCGACCCGTACGATCAAATGCGCTTCGCTGCCGCCAAGAGAACGATCGATGCCACGCGCGGCGAAGTCGGTGGGAACTCCACGAACACCATGAAACTCGTCCCCGCGCCGACACCGGCACCCGCTAGCGCGATGGCACCCGTTGCAAAACCGCAAGGCGATATTGCACCCATGGCTCGTCAAGCGTTCGGCGCAACGGCTCCCAGCGGTCCCTCAGCGAAAGTACAGGCGAAAGAGCCTGTCGTTTTAGCCGATGCGGATCGTGCGAAAATGCGAGGTGGCATCGAAAGCCTGGCGCGTAAGAAACTCGCGTTCCCCGAGCAACCGCCGGCGGTTCACGTCGGGCCGATCCGACCGATCTGGCTGACCGCCGCCGAAGGCACGAAGTACCTCGCGCTCGTTCGCGCGGCACGCCTCGAAAAGAAGATGGTCTTCCAGGGCGTTATACTCGATTGGGCGAAACTGCAAGCGGTGTTGAAGGAAGAAGTGCAAGCGATCCTGCCCGATGCGAAGATCGAACCGGTACTCGATTTCGCGCAATCGAGCGAACGGCGAATGGCGGCGATCCCCGCGCAACTCGACCCCGGCCCGATGCCCGAACTGCCGCCCGCCGGGTGGACGCCGTTGCGAATTGGCCTCGTTCTCAGTTGGGTCGCCGCCATCGTCGCGCTCATGGCCGTCTGGTTCGGCGGCTGGACGCTCATCGATCTTTCCGAGCGCCGCATCCGCTTCGTCTCCGCCGTCACGCACGAACTCCGCACGCCGTTGACTTCGCTAAGGTTGTATCTCGATCTGCTGGCGAGTGGCATGATTACCGACGAAACGAAACAAAAAGAATATCTGCACACATTGCAAGGCGAAGCCGAACGGCTCAATCAACTCGTGGATAATGTGCTCGATTTCGCGAAGCTCGAAAACCGCGCCATTCTCGCGTGTCGGCAGTCGATCCCGCTCGAATCGCTGCTGACGATGGCAAAGGAAACGTGGACGGATCGCCTGCTCGCCGACGGTAAGGAACTGCACGTGATTTCGACGCTGCCGCCCGATCAGGCGGTTCACACCGATGTGCGAATTGCCAGCCAGATACTCGGCATCCTCATCGACAACGCGCGCAAATATTCGCGCGAAGCCAGCGATCGGCGCATCTGGGTCTGGGCGAAACCGGGCGATGGCACCCGCTTGATTCTCGAAGTCGAAGACCGTGGCCCCGGCGTGGCGGTGTCCGAACGCGCGAGCATCTTCCGCCCGTTTCGGCGCGGCCGCAACTCGGATAAAACCGGCGGCGGAGCCGGTCTGGGGCTGGCCCTCGCGAAGCAATGGGCCGACGCACTCAACGGCCGCCTGAGCTACCGCCCCGCCGACGGCGGCACCGGTGCCATCTTCCGCCTGGAGCTACCGGAGCGATGAGAACGGATGGGATGGTTCCAACCTGGGTAGCAGTGTCCGTTTCTTGCCAATTCTGGTAGCCGCAGGTCTTTAGCCTGCGTTACTTCCATCGTCCACGACTGAGGGTCGTGGTGAGTCTGCGAAACACGACGTTTCCTGCGCCCGGAATGAACGCTTTGGCGGATCGCGTCGCGTCTCGAAGACTGGTTTTTAAGGGTAAAAGCCCCCGCGCAGGCTAAAGACCTGCGGCTACCAGAGAAGAAAGAACGAAGGACGCACTTGCTACCCAAAAACACCGTTTTTCAAACCATGCCGAACGGATTTCTGTAGGCGAAGTCGTCCCTCTTACAGCCCGGCGGCTTTGCGTTGCCATTGTTTGACGGTTTCGGCGGGGTGCTTTGCGTCGCGCTTTAACCAGGCGTCTTGCGCGGCGGCGAGTGCGGCTTCAGGGGTGATTTGCTCCGTCGATGAGCGTGCGATTTCCTTTGCGAGGTCGGCGAGTTCCTCCGCCTGATCGGGACCGCGTGGGGCGTAAACCGGGTTCGCCATCGAGAGCGATGCGTACTGGCGGATCGCATCGCCGAGCGACTTCGAGCGTTCGGCATCGAAGCCGTAGCGATTCCAGATCCCCTCGCGGCTCTGTTCAATATGCTCGTTGCGGAACGGGCCGAAGCCATATTCGGGGTCGCTCAGCATATCCGCACTGCGCGTCGGTCCGGCGAGTTCCGCCAGGAAATCGAACGCCGCTTCGGGATTCGTGCAACCCTTTCGTACTCCACCCACCCAACCGCCACCGCCGAAATACGGCACGAAGTTGACGCCGCGCACGCGGTCGGTGGGAAGTTTTTCCGCGCCGATCCGATCGTAGAAATGGCGCGTACCCGGCAGCAACGTCAGCGACAAATTCGTCGGTGCGGCACCGTCCGTTCGCGGCAAACGGCCGAGTTCCCCGAGCGACAGTAATGCCAGCGTGGCGGTGCCTTTTACGAGGGCGTCGCCCGGTTCGGTGGAAGGCGTACGGCAGCGTTGCATCCGCTTCATCCAGCGCGCCGCCGCCAGGAACGACGGGGCCGTCAACCGGGGCTTACCCGTTTCGACATCGTGGTGAAAGGAAAGTATCTGCGTGTCGGTCGGGTGGGCCGGATCGCTCTTTTGCGACAGGCCGCTGATCGCGAAAGCGGGGCGGTCGTAGCAGGCCGCGATCATGTGGAACTCGCGGAGCGCGAGTGCCGGTTCGGGGTTCGGCATCGGCAGGCTGGTGCCGAAACGGTCGGCGAAGAACTCCGCGATGTCGGCGAATTCTTCCCAGGTGGCAGGCGCGGCCAACGGACGAGCGTACTTCGCTAAATACGCCGCTTTCGTGGCGGTATCGTCGAAGCGATCGGCCCGATAGACGACGACGTAAGCTTCGCCCGCCAGCGGTACGGCGCGGATATCGCCGCCCCAGCCGCACAATCGTTCTCGATAAACCGACATCGTTCGCGTCCACTGACCCGGATGATCGGTGGCCTGGATGGCGGCCCCGATTGGCAGAAATTCCTCGCGAACGGTCATCGCGCCGACTGCGGCGGGGCGTACAATTTGAATGTCCGCTTCGGCGGCGTTCGTTGCGAGTTTCACGCTGCCACCGGTACGGGCCGACCAACCCGTGGCTTGCCTCAAAAGCTCTTTGGCTAATGCGGTATCGGGGCACGCGAGCGTCAGCGTGGCGGCCGCGAACGGTTGCTTACCGGTGCCGGGGGTCGGGGTCGGCGGTACCCCCGAATCGCAGCCCAACAGCGCGAGACAAACCCCAGCCATGGCCATAGCGTGCGTTAGCGTTCGTCGGGTGGTAAACTCACCGTAACCGGAAAGTTCCCCGTAAGTGGTAGATTTTTCTTGCACGAAGTGGTACCCGTAAATTAGTATAACTAAAGTAAGTCAGACGGTTCGCCCGAATCAGTGTATTGGTGAGTCGTAAAACCATCTCTGTGGCGTTTCGTCTCTTTCGAGCGATTTTGTCGACATTGTTTCAAATTCCGCTTTTGGTGTCGCCAATGGCTCTCGGTTCCGTGGTACGCTTTGTCAAAAGTTAGGCATCGTATGGAAGGAACAACGCGATGAATATCAGCTTAGTCGTGGCTGCCGGCGTTCACCAGGGGAAGGTGATTCCCGTGGCATCGCCCCAATTTATTATTGGACGCGACCCGACTTGTCAGCTGCGCCCTGCCAGCCAGGCGATCAGCAAACAACATTGTTCGGTGCTGCAACGCAACGACAAAGTCTTCGTCAAAGATTACGGCAGTACGAACGGCACGTTTATCAACGACGAGCAACTCGCACCGAATGCCGAACGCGAAGTCAAAGCCGGGGATCGCATTCGCCTCGGGCCGCTCGATTTCAGCATTCAAATCGTTTCGCCGCGCCCATCGGATTCGACGCCGATCCCCGACTCGTTGAGAGCCTTGGACAGTGGCACTATGAAAGGCTTGCAAGCGGCGATCGGCGTGAAGCCCGGTTCGCAAGTCGCACAGAAGCCTGCGCCGAAACCGGCACCGAAGCCCGAACCGATACCGGCCGCGACTTCGAAAACCGCCTCCGATAACGGGCCGGAAAGCGACGACAATATCGCCGCGATGCTCCTCGGCTTGGACGACGATTCCACGACGCCCAGCGTCCCCGAAGGCAGCACCGTTTTTGAAATGAAAGCCGTCAACCCCGATGGCAGCCCGAAAGCCACCGTCGTACCCGTCGATCCGAAGGCCAAGAAGGCCGTGATCACCCAAGAAGAATCGTCGAGCGCAGCCAGCGACATTCTACGAAAGTACCTCCGCCGCCCGCGCTGAGCGACGAAAAGCCGAATGGCTACACCCACGGATCATCCGTGGGTGTTTTCGTTTGCAGATTGCGGGTTGAATTCGCGAGTCACTAAGTGAATCGCGATATTTAATTAAAATTGTGCGACGAAACTTACTGTGCCGACCGTAGTTCGATCAGTTCGATTGTCATTAGCTTGCCTGTATCTGGGATGAACGTCTCGGACTTGAGCAGGCCCCCTGGCACGTCGTCGCTCGTCCACACGGTCGTTGAGACTTCGCCGGCTTCATTGCGATCTTTCCCGGAAATAACGTCGGCTTGATAGGTCTTGTTCGATACCGTGACCGACTCCGTTTTATCCTTCTTGGGAGTTTTGATTTTGACGTTGTCCTGAAGGTAATAGTATCGCAAGATCGTCGTTTTGAGCGGGGCCGTATCCATCTGAATCCCATCGAATCGCGTGCCGGTCAGATGCGTCTCCACGATGGCACGGTCATCCGTCAGTTCCAGCAATTTGCTCGTCGTGACCTCGACGGTCTTCAGCAGATTGCCTTTTTCTTCCGTTACGGTTCGCTTCACCATCGTCGTACCCGGTTTGAACTTCGCCCAACGGACGTATTCGATGAACTCGGTCTTGGTGCCGGATGGTAAAACGGGTGGAGATCCGATCGCTACGGTCGGTGCTGCGGTCGGGCTGCTGCAGCCGGCAGTCGCGACGATTATCGCAAAGAGGGGAAATAGGGGTCGTGTCATCGTCGGTCTCGGATGAAAAGGCTGGGTATAAAACCCGCAGCACGGGATCATCGGAACCCCGTGCGTGCGTCGAATTCCAATCGTTACTTCTTCTTTTTGCCGTCCTTAATCTTGCTCTGACTTTCTTCGTCTTCGACTCGGGCATCTTCCGCTTTAATTTTCGCCTTCTCTTCATCCGTCCACGGACGATCGTTGATCTCGGTCTTTTTGCCTCCGCCACAGCCGGTCGCGACGACGAGCACTAAGAGAACGACATACAGCATGAATTTACGCATTACGTTCGACTCCATTCCGGTTACAGTTGGCCCGCATCGAACGTTTCGCCGTCGTCGATGACGATGGCTCGCATATACGTCAATGGATCGGCGTTGAAACGGATGAACCGTACCGAGCCATCGCCGAACGCGGCGTTGAGACCGCCGGTGTGCGCCGAGCCGAAGTATCGACGCCACACGGTACCACCCGTGCTATTGACCGGAATATTCTTGGGATCCAGGTCGTGCAATGGTGGGAAGTGGTAGCGGATGTTGTCTTCGTCCCAGCCGCTGTTCTGCCACCGCTCATTGTCGCCGCCATCGGTCCCCTGCCGAGTTGTGGGCAGTGCCTTTTCCGCCACCATAATGCTGTTCGATAGGCCATCGGTGGCATCCGCGATGCGGCGACGGGCACCTTGCCCCGGCCACACGATCATACCTTTTCGTCCGCTGAAGTTGCCGAAGTTTTCGAGCGTTCGCTCGTTCCGTCGCGGCGTGAGGCCGAGGGGAGGTGCGGGTATATCCCCCAGGTTTTCGTGGATTTCGCCCTGATAGAAACCGGCCGATCCGGCGTAATCGGATCGTGAGAAACCAGAACCGTAAGCCGTCGGAGCGCGTCGGGTCGGGCAAGAATACGTCTTGATCAACTGTCGGGCGACATCATCTTCGCCGCCATTATTTGCGACGTTAGGCCAGAATGGCGGATCGTCGCGGCCCAAACGGTACACGTTGTCTTGCTCGATGTAGGGAAGAATCTGATACATCCAGTTCCAGCCGCTCTTGGTTGCCGCGCGGCAACACGTCGAGCCTTCGTACTGCGTCGGTGCTTCGCCGTAGTTGTAACCTGCTGGGTTTGCGACGCCACCCGTGGTGATCGCCTTCGGGTCGCCGTCTTGGCCACCTGTGGGGAAGTGTTGAAGCACGCCCTCGAAGTTGTGAAACGCCAAGCCCATTTGCTTGAGGTTGTTACTACACTGCATCCGGGCCGCCGCTTCGCGGACTTTCTGTACCGCAGGGAGGAGCAAGCCGATGAGTATCGCGATGATCGCAATCACCACGAGAAGCTCGATCAGCGTAAACGCAGATCGACGTACGTGAGACTTCATAAAGCGCTATCTCCTGGATGAACACACAGACACGTCAACCGCAACGATAAAAATCTTAGCTATCGATCTGGAAGGAACGGCAAAGAGAGTATGAAGATCGAGTGAGAATCGAATTGAATAGCAAATGGGGTTTCTGCAACGATTTTGGACTGTCGTGCGTTCGACTTGGCAGAAGTCGATTTCGGATTTCGGTTATGGCTCGGTGCGGTCGACTTTGAACCCGTCAATGCTCCCGCGATCTGCGCGTGGCTTACTTTTCGTCGATCAGATTCTCGAACCAATCGTGCGCGTCTTCGGGTTCCCATTCGCCGGAGATCTTCATTCGGACGAGTTGGCCGACGGTTTCGTACTCTTTGGAACTCTCGTTCGCGGCGATCTTGAGAACGAATGGTTCGATGGCGGGGAGGTGATCCTTAATTTTCTTCCATAGCTCGATGTTCGTGAAATCTTGCAGTTTCTTTTGGCTCGTGCCCGTCAGTTCGACATCGACTTGAAAGCGATCTTCGACGAGGCGAATCCGTGCGACGATCAGCTCGATGCCGTACTGCGAGAGCGCGTCGCCCTCGGGGAACGTCCATCGCCCCGTGGCGACGAACGTGGCGAACGGTCGGTTCGCGTCGAGCGGGTCGGGTAGTGCGCCGATGAGCTTATCGGACGCCGTCGCGGGCGGTTTTTTCTGCGCGGATCGTTGGGCCATTGCGGCTAACGAAGCGCCATCGCTACCCAGGGCATAGGCGCGCTCGCCGATGACCGTAGCAATGACTCGTTGATTTTTCGGAGTAACGAACGAGAAGCACTTCTGCCCGTTGATCGTCTTCGGAGCCGATGCGGGGCGATCGAGTTCGGCGATCCAGTTCGCGTTCAGGAAATCGCCTTCCGCGATGGCATAGTGTCGCGAACCGAAACCGGTGTCGCTCGCAATGGCGTACGTGATCCGCTCGCACCTTCGCACGTCGAAACGGTAGCGCGACGTGAGGGCGTTGATCGCGGCCACCGATTTGGGTTTGATCGCCTGCTTCCATTTGTTCATGTACGCTTCGGGGTGGATCACCATCGCGGCCGTCGCGCCGTCGGGTAGGTTCCACGATGCCGGTACCAAGATGCCTTTCGCGGGTTCGACCGCAACGGGCTTCGTCGCCACGGGGGTTGGCTGCGTCGTTTCGGGTGGCTTCGCGCTCGGCTTCAACACGACGACCATACCGACAATGAGAAGCAACAATCCCCCGCCGATCGCCGCAAACATTGGCAGTTGGCTCTTCGGCTTCAACTTCCGCACGGGTACGGTCTTGGCCTTCAATGGCCGATTCCGTCGCGTTTCTTTGGAATCGTCGGCATCCGAATTCGTCGTAGCCCCTGCCACGGTCGCGGGTATCGTGCCGGAACTATGGTCGGTGTGCCGCGGCTTCGGAATGCGGACCGCGTTCGCCGAGGGCAAATTGCCGTCCGAATGTTCGGGGACCGCCACGACGCGAATCGGCTTGGTACCCTTCCGCGAACGCATCGGGGCGGTCACGATCTCGGCTTCGGGAATGTTCGCCGCATTCACCGCCAACGTGACGACCGTGGTGCCATCGGGCACGCTCGCACCACCCGTTGCGGCGGGCGTTGCGTAAACGTACGCTTCGCCTTGAAGCGACATTTCGGGTTCGGGTGCCGCATCGGGCGTGAACCGGGCGAGTTGGGCTGCGACCTCGGTGCAGGTCTGAATGCGGTCTTCGGGCTTCTTGGCCAGCAGTTTATCGACGATCCGAATGAGGTCGTACGGCACGTCGGGCCGGAGTTTTCGCAGGTCCGGCGGCGCGTCGAGTTGATGGCGAAGCAGCTTGTCGATCGGCGAACCATCGGGGAACGGCGGGCGACCGGCGAGGAGGTAAAAGAGCGTGCAGCCGAGGCTGTAAATGTCCGCGCGGGCATCGACCGTGCTCGAGTTCTTCGCTTGTTCGGGCGACATATAATCGGGCGTGCCGACGACGGTACCATCGCGGGTCAGTTCCGTCCGCGAGACATCGTCGTCGTCGCTGAGCGACCGGATCAGGCCCATGTCGAGGATTTTGACGTGCGCCACCCCGCCCGTATTGGGCAGCGCGCGTTCGCCGGAAACGAGCAAGTTCGACGGCTTAATATCGCGGTGAACGAACTCGCGATCGTGCGCGTGTTGCAACCCGAGCGCCGTCTGTCGAGCGTACTCGGCGGCTTCGCAATAATGGAGTTGGCCGAATTCCTTGATGAGTCGCGCCAAGTCCGACCCGTTGACGAACTCCAT
>JAYSKW010000975.1:0-2726 GCA_043726085.1 Limnoglobus sp. | reverse complement strand
TCTTTCTTGAAACCACCCGTACCCGGTTTCGTCGGGTCTACTTGTCGCGAGATCTGATCGCGAACCGCCTCCGCCGCTTGTAACAGCGTTAAGCCTGCGACGGGTACCGACCCCCAGATGCCGAGGAACACGGTGCCATCGGGCCGCACCGAAAACTGCCCTGACACCGGCTGCACGGGCAGGCTGAACGCCCTCAATTCTTTGGTCTTCTTGTCTTTCTTTGCGTCGTCCTTATCGGCCGCGGCCGTGTCGGGGTCTTCGATGATCGTCACCACTTCGATGACGAGCAAGTCCGGTGGCTCGATGACGTACGGAGGCAACGTCACTTTCGCGAGTTCCACGGGTACGGAACCGGGCGCGGGCAACGTGATCTGTGGCCCCAGCCGGTGCGGTCCATCGGGGTTCGCGCAACCGGCCACGCTCACCCAAATAGTTGCGATTACGAACCAGGTTACACCACGCATCGGCCGTCCCCTCGACTGCGCCGCAGACGAACAAACTCACGCTTCGTCTTCTGTTATCGGTACGCCGTGCCGTCCAGCTACAGTTTTCCCAATCGCTACATCTGGAATTCGAGTGAAAGAAACATCGCCCTGGCGAGATGGAAAAGCTACAGAAGCCACGGGAGCCATTTTCGCCCATAGACTGTAATGGCCGTACCACCAGCGGTTCGCGCCGCAGTCACTTCAAACGAGGCGGAATTTTGACGAGTGTACCGAGTTGGCGGTGGTTGCTGTTAATGGGTGCGATCAGTCGCGCGATCGTGTTGACCTTGGGGCTGCTTGCCGGGTGGTCGCGGACATCAGACATGGGCACGCCGGAACAGCCCAGCATGGAGGCTTCGTACCCCAACGATGCCCAAGCCGAATTGCTGGCGCGCGGATCGCGCCCGATCGTCGAGCCGTGGTACCGATTCGATGCCGACTGGTACGCGGAGATTCTGCGAATCGGCTATCGCTATGAGCCGAATCACAAGTGTACGGCGGCGTTCATGCCACTGTTGCCGGCGTGCATGGCGGGTGCCCAGTGCATCGGCATCGACCCGTACTGGGCGGGGTTACTCTTGCCGAATATCGTTTTCGTCATCGGTCTCGGATTTTTCGGCAAGTGGGCATTTGACGTGACCCAGGATGGGGAACTGACTCGCCGGGCGTGTTGGTTAGTCGTGGCGTTCCCGTTCGGCTTGTTTTTCTCGGCACCGTACCACGAAGCGTTCGCGTTCTGCTTTTGCAACCTGGCACTGTGGGCGTGGCGGCGCGATCGCATTTTGCTGACAGCCTTGGCGTTAGCCCTGGCGGGTACGGCACGCTTGACGACGTTGGCGGTGGGCCTGGGCCTGTTTCTCGAATGGTTTCAGCTACCGCGATCGGAGCGAAAATCACTTTGGAAAGTGCTGTTTGTTGGCGTTGGTAACATCCTCGGCGTGCTGATGTTTTGCTTCTATTTGCAAAGCGTCACCGGCGAGTTTTTCGCCCATCCGCTGTCGCACGTCGGTTGGGGGCGCGTGCCACCGTCGCGGACGGGGTTCGTGCAATCTGCGGAGTGGATCCTCGAGCGCAAAAACCTCGGCGCAGAAGTGCTGTGTACCTTCGGCTTCCTCGCGTTAGGCGTACGAGCATGGTTCAAACGCGGGTTCCTGTGCGGGTTTTTGATCCTCTTTCCCGTGATTCAGGGCCTTTCCACCGGCTCACTGCTGAGCATGCAACGCATCGTACTCGCGTGTTTCCCCGCATTCATCGAGATGGCCGACTGTTTGCGAAGCCGGTTGCTGTTCCGCGCTTCGCTCGTCGCGTGTCTTGGATTGCAAGTGCTTATGGTGTATCGTTACATAAACTGGTTGTTCGTGGGGTGACGGCAGATGCTCACCGCGAACCGAACGATCATTCTCCCGAGGTGTCCGCAATGCATCCGCTCGATCGTGCTCTTTCCAACGAATCGGCGTTCCGCGAATACATCACGAACCAGACGCGGCGTCAGTTCTTCGCGTCGACGGGCTTCGGCCTCGGTGCGGCGGCGCTGGCGACCGTGAGCGCAGCGGCGGCCCCTGCGAAAGTCAGCGGCACGGCTACGGGCTTCAATGCCGCGCTCCCGGAGACGCACTTTCCCGCGAAGTGCAAGAACATCATCTATCTGCACATGGTCGGCGGCCCCGCGCAGATGGATCTCTTCGACCCCAAGCCGAAGATGCAAGACTGGTACGACAAAGACCTGCCCGAATCGATCCGCAACGGCCAGCGCCTGACGACGATGACATCGGGGCAAGCGCGGTTTCCGATTGCGCCATCGATCTTCAAATTCGCCCAACACGGTAAGAGCGGCTCGTGGCTTTCCGAGATGCTGCCGTGGAAGGCAAAGATGGTCGACGACATGTGCATCATCCGCTCGATGCACACCGAAGCGATCAATCACGAACCCGCAATCACGTTCATGCAGACCGGCAACCAGGTGACGGGCAAGCCGTGCCTCGGTTCGTGGATGAGCTACGGCCTCGGCTCGTTGAACCAGAACATGCCGACATTCGTGGTGATGGTGGCGGTGCCATCGAACCAAGAGCAAGTGCAGGCGATTTCCGCGCGGTTGTGGCAATCGGGCTTCTTGCCGGGCGAACATGCGGGGGTGTCGTTCCGCGCCAAGGGCGACCCGATTTTGTTCATCAACAACCCGCCGGGCGTGTCGTCGGACGTTCGCCGCAAGACGCTCGATGGCCTGAAAAAGCTGAACGAAAT
>JAYSKW010000974.1:0-1984 GCA_043726085.1 Limnoglobus sp. | reverse complement strand
TTCGTCGAGCAACAGTAACTTCGGGCGAATCATGAGTGCCCGAGCAATTGCGAGCATCTGCTGTTGGCCGCCGGAAAGCAGGCCGCCCGGCTGACTTTTGCGCTCTTTGAGAATCGGAAACATCGCGAACGCGGTCTCGATGTCGTCGGCTATGCCCTTAGTGTCGTTGCGGGTGAACGCGCCCATCTCGAGGTTTTCGAGCACGGACAGGCGCGGGAAGATTTTGCGGCCTTCGGGCGACTGCGCGAGGCCGAGCCGCACGACTTCGTGGCTCGGCGTCCGCGTGATATCCTTCCCGTTGAAGTGAATCGCCCCGGAACGCGCTTTCATCAGGCCGGAGATGCTCATCAGCGTCGTCGTTTTGCCCGCGCCGTTGGCCCCGATGAGCGCGACGATCTCGCCTTCCTGCACTTCGATGCTCAAGTCGTGCAGTGCATCGATCGGCCCGTAACCCGCACGCAATTTATCGACCGTCAACAACGCGGACATTTAGCTGACCTCTTCCTTGCCGAGGTAGGCCTCGATTACTTTCGGGTTGTGGGCGATCTCGGCGGGTGCGCCTTCGGCGATCTTCTTGCCGTAGTCCAGCACCGCGATGCGATCCGAAATGCCCATGACGAGGTTCATGTGGTGTTCGATCAATAGCACCGTGATACCGCGTTCGCGGATCTTGCGGATGAGTTCCATCAGGCCCGTCGTTTCGCTCGGGTTCATCCCGGCGGCGGGTTCGTCGAGCAATATCAGTTTCGGTTCGGTGGCCATCGCACGGGCGATCTCGAGGCGTCGTTGATCGCCGTACGGCAGGTTCTTCGCAAGATCGTCGTAACGCCCTGCCAACCCCATGAATTGGAGCAGTTCGCGGGCTTTCGTCGCGGCCTCGGCTTCGCGCCGTCGTTGCTTCGGGAGCCGCAACACTGCCGACAGCCAGCCGCCGGGTATCGAGCGGTGCATCCCGATCAGCACGTTCTCGCCCACCGTCATATTTTGGAACAACCGGATGTTCTGGAACGTGCGTGCGATCCCCTGAAGCGAAAGGAAATCCGCCGAGCGCTTGCTGCGTCGCCAGATGACGAACGACCCTGCCGCCCCCAGCAACAGCCCGCCGAGCGTCGCGCCGATCAGCACCGCGTGATCAGTACGAATCTTCGTGCGGAGTACATCCAGTTTTGTGGCATTTTCGGCCGCGTCGGATGAAGGAATTGGCGATTGCGGATCGCGAAGTGCAGAGGAAAACGTATCGCGCAAGACCCGCGCATCGGCCTCGTTGGCGGCGGTGGCGAACTCTTGCGAACCTTCCGCACTGACGATCCGCCACCGGCTGCCGCGCCGCTGTTTCTCGATGGCCAGTTCGCCGTTGAGGTACGCCATCGCCGCCTTCGCCGATTCGCCGTACGAGAATTTATCGACGCCGTTCGCAAGCGGTCGCTTGATCGCAGCATTCCAAAGTGGCTCAATTCCGACGGCCGCAAAGAAACAGAGTATCGCGGTCAGCACGCCGACGAATGCACAGTGCAACAGCACGCGATAAGTCAGCGGGCGTTCCGCCGAATGGCCTTCAAAACGAATGCGGCCATCGCTCGGGTTGTAGATGCCCGTGATGGCATTGAAGACGGTCGTCTTGCCCGCACCATTGGGGCCGATGACGGAGTAAATCTGCCCCGGTTTCACGGCAAAATCGACGCCATCGACGGCGGTGATGCCGCCGAACTTCATCGTCAGTTTTTCGACTTCGAGTACGTGCACCGCGTCACCTGTGAAGTACTTTGTTACGTGGCCAACACGCTCATTCCGCCCGCAAACCGTCGGGTCTCGAAGAGTCGACCCGACTCTGCCCCCATGGGACGGAGGCGACTCACTCGCTAGCGCAAGTTTTGAAGCTGCGTTTTTCGTCGCTTCCGAGCCGATCCCCGCAAGGGGTCGGGTGCGTGACATCCGCCCGTTTTTACGATCCCGCGACCATTACAAACGCACTCATATGGATTCG
>JAYSKW010000973.1:0-1482 GCA_043726085.1 Limnoglobus sp. | reverse complement strand
GCTTTCTTGAGTGCCTTCACCATGTCGTCGAGCATCGCGATGATGTTCTCTTCGATTTGCTGCGTATCGGTATCGACGTAGCATTCGAGCAAGCGACGTTGCACCGACTGCATATCGCCCTTCACTTCTTCGAGAACCCGTGCGAACGCGACGGCGGAACCTTCGCTTTCGAGTAGCTTCAACGCCTTCTCGGCCTCGGCGATGATCTCGGTTTCCTTGTCGCCTTGTTGCTGCGATTTCTGGCGATCGGCGGTGGTCTTTTCGTTGGCGTTCTTGATGATGCCCGCGTGAATCTGCTTCGTGCTTTCGTACACTTCCTTTTGCATCGCCAACATCCGGTTGCAGCGTGCCTCGAGGGCCGCGAGCGTCTTGAGCATCTCTTCTTCGCGTAACTGATTCAGCTTCTTTTTCAGTTCTTCGATCGCCTTGGCGAGTGCCTCGATTGCCTTATCTTCCTTCTTGGCGGCGGCGTTGCGATCGTCTTTCTTCAAATCCTCTTCGGCACCCTTTTGTTGCGGGTACGCTTCTTCGACGTTCTTACGTCCCGGTGGGGCTTGGGGGGCGTTCGGCTGCGGTGGCGGGGCTTCGCCGGGCGGTGGAGGTTGCCCGCCGCCCTTGGAACTCGCCTGCTGGTCGCTCGGCTTCGCGTCGCTGCCCTTGCCTTTGGCTTCGCCACCCGGCTTGCCTTCGGATGGCTTACCTTCGCCCTTGCCCTTGCTGGCGTCTTTACTCTCGGCAGGTGGGCCAGCCTTGGGTTCGCCGGGCTTCGGATCGGCCTTGGGGTCGCCCGGCTTCGGCTCGCCGGCCTTCGCTTCGTCGTCTTGGCTCGGCTTCGGTTTGCCTGCATCGTCTTTTGGCTTCGAGGGTTTCGGTTCGCCACCGGCTTCGCCCGGCTTCGGCTCGCCTTTATCGCCGGACTTCGCATCGCCCGTATCCGCTTTCGGCTCGGCACTGCTCTCGCCGGGCTTGGCATCGGACTTCGGTTGCGATTTCGGATC
Organism: Limnoglobus sp.; assembly: GCA_043726085.1. Taxonomy (GTDB): domain Bacteria; phylum Planctomycetota; class Planctomycetia; order Gemmatales; family Gemmataceae; genus Limnoglobus. The sequence continues at coordinate 484 of JAYSKW010000973.1, read as the reverse complement.
AACCTTCGGAGGTGCTGGTTTGCCTTCGGTCTTTTTGCCGCCCATACGGTCGATCAAGTCTTTCGTGTCGGCCGCAACATCGGCCTGATTCTTCTCGATCTTTTTCGGGTCGCCTTTTGCCGATTCCGTCATGGCGCGAATGATCTCTTCGCGTCGCTTCAGCGCCTCCGCATCCTTCAAGAACCGTTCGAGTTTCTCGATCTCCGCCTTCAGTCGTGCCGATTCGTCGTCGGTCATCAGGATGTTGAGCATCTCCTGAAGCGCCTTCGCTAACTCGCCGTTTTGGCCGAGGAGTTGATCGACATCTTGAATCTTGTTCGAGCCTTTGCTGAGTCCCGCGATCAAGTTCTTAAACTGATTATCGACGTTGGCTTTCTCGGCGACTTCGAGTGCCGCACGGATCGTCTTCGAGCGATCTTTATCTTCCTGGCGGTCGCTCTTTTCGAGTTTCTGAGCCAAAACGAGCAAGCCACGTTTGAGGTCT
>JAYSKW010000972.1:0-3086 GCA_043726085.1 Limnoglobus sp. | reverse complement strand
AAGGCGATTGGCGAAGTGTGGCTCAATCCGGGTGCCGACGCGCCGGAGGTGGTGGCGCGTGCAAAAGCGCTCGGCCTGAACGTCGTCGCCGGTTGCAGTATCGTCGATATCGGCGTTTCGCCTAGTCAGTTTCCGGATGCGTAATCTATGATCGAAATCGTCGATGTCACCAAGCGTTACGGCAACAAGGTGGCAGTCGAAAATCTCAATCTTTCCGTGCCGAACGGCGAGTTGTTTGCGTTCCTCGGGCCGAACGGCGCGGGCAAAACGACGACGATTAAAATGCTTTGCGGGCTACTGTTCCCGACGACGGGCACCGTGAAAATCGGCGGCTACGATATGTCCACGCACGGCGACGAGGCACGGGCGCTCATCAGCTACGTGCCCGATCAACCGTTCCTTTACGAGAAGCTCACCGGTCGCGAGTTCTTGCAGTTCACCGCCGATCTCTACGGTATGCACGTCGCGTATGGCAAGTCGCGCATGGAGCGCGTCATCGAGTTATTCCATCTCGACGAATTCGTCGACACGCTCACCGAACGCTATTCGCACGGGATGCGGCAACGCACGGTATTCGCGGCCGCGCTGTTGCACGAACCGAAGTTGCTGATCGCCGACGAACCGACGGTCGGTCTCGACCCGAAGAGTATCCGCGAGTTGAAGTTACTGCTACGCGACCTCGCGAAACAGGGCGTGACGGTGTTCCTCTCGACGCACACGTTGGACATCGCGCAAGAGTTGGCAGACCGCGTCGGAATCATCCATAACGGCACGCTCATCGGCTGCGGTACACTCGCCGACCTCCGCAAGAAAGCCGGCAGCGACGGCACCCTCGAAGACGTCTTCCTGAAGATCACCGAGTCGAACGCATAAAAATCGCGGACACGGTTCAAATCGCCTCGGTTTTGCGAACCCGAATTGTTCCAACCGATGCCGCGATCCACGCTGGGAGCTTATAACAGACTGGACATTGTGCTTGGTAGTCGGTAATTAATGCGGTACTTTCGTGTGAACGCTGTTTATCCCGCCGCTAGTTGCTTTGCCCGCCAACCTTCCGATTCTTCGCGAACTGCCTAATCGTGACAGCAGCGACGAATATTCAAGTTTCCATCGGTGAATTGCTGAATTTCCCACGTATGGTCGGGAACAAACAGTGAGTCCCCGCACGTGGAGAGGAATTGAAAATGCAATCGCGACCCTTTCGTATCAAACACGCAAGTGAAATTCACCGTCGTGCGTTTGTGCAGGTCGGCTTTTCGGGCCTCCTCAGTTTTGGATTGCCGACGCTCCTGGCCGGTCGCGCTCAGGCGGCGAAGAATGCCACTCCGACCCAGAACCAATCGCCACGCAGCGTCATCTTGATCTTTTTGTCGGGTGCGCCGAGCCATCAGGATATGTTCGATCTGAAGCCCGACGCACCGGCGGAAGTGCGAGGGGTATTCAAACCGATCGCCAGCCGCACGCCGGGCTTGCTGATCTGCGAGCATCTCCCTCGACTCGCCGCCTGTTCGGATAAATACGCCATCGTTCGCTCGATGACGCATGGTTTGCCGAGTCACGAACACGCGACGCACATGGTCCTCACCGGTATCGACAAGATGCCGGTCGGTGCCTCGCACATGGCATCGCGCCACGACTGGCCGTGCTTTGCGTCGGGACTCGATTTCGTTCGACCGCGTCAGGACGGCATCCCCAACGGCGTGTTGCTGCCGACGTATCTCAACAACGGCTACGGTTTTTCCGGCCAAGACGGCGGCGTACTCGGCGCGAAGTACGACCCTTGGCACATCAAACAGGATCCGAACGCCGCGAACTTCCGCATCGAGAATTTGAGTTTGCCGCTCGGGTTGTCCGTGACCGATTTGAACAATCGAAACCGACTGTTGGCCAGCATCGAACGACAGAAGTCGACGTTGGAAACGTCTCGCCCGGAAATGGAGTTTCAAGGGCACCACGAACGGGCGATGACCACGTTGACCGCGAGCCAATTGAGTCGCGCTTTCGATATCGATCGCGAATCGCCGCGAACCCGAGATGCCTACGGTCGTCACTCGTTCGGCCAGTCGTTGCTACTCGCTCGTCGTCTCGTTGAGGCGGGCGTGCCGATTGTCCAGGCGAACATGGGCACGATGAACAATTGGGACACGCACACTGGCAACTTCGTCGCGCTCAAGGATCGCCTGCTGCCGCCGCTGGACCTCGGTGTCTCGGCCTTGCTCGAGGATCTGGACACGCGCGGGATGCTCGATGACACCCTCATCGTGATGGTTGGCGAGTTCGGTCGCACTCCGAAAATCGGTGGCAATGTCGGCACGCCCAGTTTCGTGCCGGATGGTCGCGACCACTGGGCGGGGGTGTTCTTCGCGATGTTCGCCGGTGCGGGTGTGCGAGGTGGTCAAGTCATCGGCCAATCCGACAAAATTGCAGCGTATCCCGCGTTGAAGGGGTATTACCCGTCCGACCTGGGCGCGACGATTTATACCGCTCTCGGCATTGACCCCGGCTCAGAAGTGACCGACCGACAGGGTCGGCCGATGCGTTTGAATCACGGCGAAGTGATTCAGCCGCTCTACTCGGGGCGATCGTAAACAGCCCGCAATTGGCAAGTCCGAAGAAATGGATTCGTGCCCTTTGCACGAACGTTCTCACGCCATCCTCGACGCAAGTGGAATGATCGATTTCGGCCGCTCCGTGGTCGTTTCCTACCCATCGCGACCTCGGCATTAGGAATCCAACTCTGTGAGCGATTGCCGCGAGTTGCGCTCTCTACGCAAACTTTCCTGTCTGGGCAATTCATTGTGGCATAGCAGCTTTTGCGGGCTGAACGCAAATGGGCGCGAACATTAGTCCGATTCGTCTTTTTTCGTACGATCGCATCGCACGGATGCGCCTTTTGAATGCTAACCGTTAGATACAACTGGCTGATTTGCCCAGTCTTCTTAACCTTCTCTTCTTCATTAGGTCGCCCCTATGAGTTGGATGCAGCGTCGCCGCATTTCCTGTTTCCGCGCACCAGTCGCCAACCGTAAGCCGAATCGCAAGCCGATTATCGGCGTCGAAAAGCTCGACGACCGGATCAATCCGGC
>JAYSKW010000971.1:0-1075 GCA_043726085.1 Limnoglobus sp. | reverse complement strand
GGGTAAATCCCCTTTTCGGAGATCGACCGTTCGAGGTAGATGAACGCATCGAGGTGCTGGAACGTGTTGGCGGGGGCGGGGTCGGTGGGGTCGTCGGCGGGAACGTACACCGCTTGTACCGAGGTGATCGCACCCTTCGTCGTGCTCGTAATCCGCTCTTGCAATTCGCCCATTTCGGTGGCCAGCGTCGGCTGGTAACCCACGGCGCTCGGCATCCGGCCCAACAATGCCGACACTTCCGAACCGGCCTGGCTGAATCGGAAAATATTATCGACGAACAACAGCGTCTCGGCACCCGTTGTATCGCGGAACCATTCGGCCATCGTCAGCGCCGACAGTGCCACCCGCATACGCGCGCCCGGCGGCTCGTTCATCTGCCCGAAGACCATCGCGGTACTGTCGATGACCGACTTCGCATCGGCACCCGCACCGGTCTTGGTTTCTTGCATTTCGAGCCAAAGGTCGTTTCCTTCGCGGGTTCGTTCGCCGACCCCCGCAAACACCGAATAGCCCTTGTACACCTTGGCGATACGGGCGATGAGTTCGGTGAGAATGACCGTCTTGCCGAGGCCCGCCCCGCCGAACAGGCCACCCTTGCCACCGCGTGCGAGCGGCGTGAGCAGGTCGATAACCTTGATGCCCGTTTCGAGGATTTCGGACTTCGGCGAAAGCTCGTTGAAGTGCGGTGGCTCGCGGTGGATCGGTCGCGTTTCGGTGGTTTGCACCGGTCCGCGTGCGTCGATCGGCTGGCCGAGCAGGTTGAAGACGCGGCCGAGCGTACCGAGGCCGACGGGCACCGAAACCGGCGAGCCGGTGTCGTTGGCGGCCATGCCGCGAATCAGGCCATCGGTGCTACCGAGGGCGACGCAACGCACGCGATTGCCACCGAGGTGCTGTTGCACTTCGCCGGTCAGTTCGATGGCCGAGCCACCCTTCGCGGAGGTTTCGATTTTGAGTGCGTTATAAATTTCGGGCAGGTGCCCATCTTCGAATTCGACGTCGAACGTCGACCCGATGATCTGCACAATTTTCCCCGACTTCGTTGCGGTGGCAACCATGAAACATTACTCCACGG
>JAYSKW010000970.1:0-2874 GCA_043726085.1 Limnoglobus sp. | reverse complement strand
GTAGTTGCTGTCGAACTTCGTGAGTTCCTTGTCGGTGAGGATGAAGTGATGCGGGCAGGCTTCGCCGCTACAACGGATGCCTTTGCGGATGCCATCGCGGATGAGGTCGACGCCGCCCGCGGTCGAAACGTGCAGAATGTGAACCTTCCCGCCGGTGAGTTCCGCGAGCACGATGTCGCGATAAATCATGATGTCTTCTGCGATTCCCGGCATCCCACCGAGGCCGAGGCGGAACGACACTTCGCCTTCGTTCATCACCCCGCCGACGGTCAGCTCGAGAATCTCCGCGTGAACGAGCACGGTGCGGTCGAACTTCTTGCAATACTCTAATGCCCTTCGCATTATCTCGGCACTGTAGACCGGTGCGCCATCGTCGGTGAAGGCAACGGCCCCGCCATCGACGAGTTTGCCGATCTCGGCGAGTTCTTTTCCTTCGCGGCCTTTGGTGACCGCACCGATGGGGAAGACGTTGCAGTTTCCCGCCCGTTTCGCCTGCAAAATCACATATTCAGCGGCGTTGCGCGTATCGATGGCGGGTTCGGTGTTCGGCATACAGGCGACCGAAGTGACGCCCCCCGCGATCGCCGCCCGCGTGCCAGTCTCGATGGTTTCGTCTTCCTCGCGGCCCGGTTCGCGCAGGTGAACGTGCATGTCGATCAGGCCGGGGCAAACGATCATCCTCGTGCAATCCAGTATGCGATCCGCAACGAGGGCGGAGCTGCCGATGGCGGCCACGCGGCCATCTTTCAGCCAGAGATCGGTAATCGCGTCGAGGTTTTGCGACGGGTCGATGAAGCGACCGTTGCGCAGGTGGAGTGTGCTCATGCGGCAATTGTAGCGAACGGCAGAGCGTCGAATGATACGATAGTGGCAACCATTCCCGCGGAGATGCCGATGCCCGTCGAACGCGAACCGCCGTCACTGACCGACTGGGTGATGATCGCCATCGGCCCGGCGCTGATTATGCTGATGGTCGGCAGCCTCGTCTTTTTCCTCATCGAAGTGCTTTACGAAGGGCAGTACAGCGACCGACTGTTGTACACGATGTTCTTCTTCGTGTTCGCGTCGGTGTTGCTCGCGCGACTTTCGATCGAAGAAGGTTACGCACGTGCGGCGTTGTATGCGATCGCGCTCGGTGCGGCGACGTACTTCGCGATTCAGATGTTCGTTGAATACCCGAACGCGCTCATGCGAACCTTTTCGAGTTTCATCTCGATTGGCCTGATCGTGCTCATCTATTGGGCGACGAACAAACTGACGTGGGACTGCACGCATATCGACGAAGATCGCAAGTCGTCGGGCCGTGGGGTACTGGCGGCGGCGGGTCTCGATGCAGAGGCTGCGAAGGAGAATCCGCAACAACAAAAGGAAGACGCCGAGGCAATTGCGGCGGACAAAAAAGACGACAAACTGGAAGCGAAGCAGCGACAGAAAGACACGGCCGGCACGCTCGGATGGATGGATCGCTGGTATCGCTACAAGGAAGCCCAGAAGAAGAAACCGCACACGCCCGGCACCTGGGTGGTGTACTTTTCGTTGGCCGCACTGCCGCTGTTTGGGTTAGGGCAATCGCTGATTAGCCCCGACGATGCCGAGCGCCGGCGTGCAACATTCATGCAAATGACGGTGTACGTTGGCAGTGGCCTCGGGTTGCTCGTGACGACGAGTTTACTCGGCTTGCGCAAATATCTGCGCGAGCGCGGCGCACGCATCCCGAACGCAATGACCTTCGGTTGGCTCGGCCTCGGCGCGGGGCTGATCGTGATGTTCCTGGTGGTCGGTGCGGTCTTGCCGCGGCCGCATTCGGAGACGCCGCTCATTAACATTTCGCGCGCGAGCAAGGAGGAAATGCAAGCGTCTAAGAACGCGCTGGCGAAGGGCGGTTCGACGGGGAAAGGCGAAGGCACGGCGGGCCAGAAATCCGAAGGCGACAAGAGTGCGAAGCAATCGGGCGAGAGCAAAGAAAAGGGCGGTGCCGACGGCAAAAAAGGCGAAGGCAGCGGCAAGGGCAAAGACGACGGCGGCAAGGGGAAAGACGGTGAGAAAAAAGGGGAAGCGAAAGGCGACTCGAAAGACAAAGACGGCAAGCCGCAGAACAACAAGAAGGACGGCGACAAGAAGGACAGTGAGAAAAAAGACAGCGACAAAAAGGACGACCAGAAGAAAGACAGCGACAAAAAAGACAGCGAGAAGAAGGACGACGGCAAATCCTCCGAAAGCCCGCCACCGCCGCCGAGCCAGATCTTTTCGCAGATTGCGGCATTCATCAAGTGGGTCGTCTGGATCGTGATCGTCATCGCGGTCATCGTCGGGCTGGTTTACTTCTTTCTGAAGTTCCTCGCGCCGTTCACAGCGTGGGCGAAGAACTTACTCGACTGGCTGAAGTCGTTGTTCGCCAAGAAGAAACGGAAAGCGAAATCGGAGGATGGCGAAGAGATCGCCGCAGAGAAAGCGATCGAGCGGCCACCGCCATTCTCGGAGTTCCCGAACCCGTTTGCCGACGGTTCCGCCAAGAAGAAATCGCTGATCTCGCTCGTCGAGTACAGCTTCGCCGCAATGGACTCGTGGGCGTGGGATCGCGAGACGGGCCGCACGCCCGATGAAACGCAGAACGAGTTTGCGGCCCGCATCGGCGAAGAATATCCGGACCTCGACGAAGTCGGCCGCAAGCTCGCGAACTTGTACGTTCGCGTGTTGTACTCCGGCGAAGCGCTGCCCGCCGAATCGCTCGCGGCGCTGATCGAGTTTTGGCGAACGATCGAAATGCCGATCGAGGCGGCGGTGACCGCCGAATGATTTGCACGACCCCGTGAATCGGAGGCCGAAACGCATCCGGTTCGTACGGTTCGCCCTTTCGCACCTAGTCCGATGGCG
>JAYSKW010000969.1:0-3482 GCA_043726085.1 Limnoglobus sp. | reverse complement strand
TCTGAAAGAGATTTGGCCTTCGCAACAAGAAGTCCAAGCCGTCATCGATCGTTCGATCATGCGGGACAGTTACCAACGGACATACGACGGCGTGTACGATGGCGACGCGAATTGGCGTGCGCTCAGCGTGCCGACGGGGAACCTGTATTCGTGGGAAGCGAACTCGACGTACATCGCGAATCCGCCGTACTTCGTCGGCATGAGCACGACGCCGCCACCGGTGACGGACATTGCCGGGGCGCGTGTACTCGCACTGCTCGGAGATAGCATCACGACCGACCACATCAGCCCGGCGGGGGCGATCAAGAAAGAAACGCCGGCAGGTAAGTACCTGATGAGCAACGGCGTCGATGTCAAAGATTTCAACCAATACGGCGCACGCCGCGGGCACCACGAAGTGATGATGCGCGGCACCTTCGCCAACGTTCGCCTGAAGAACCTGCTCGTTCCCGGCGTCGAAGGCGGCGTCACCCGTCACTTGCCGACTGACACCGAGATGTCAATTTTCGATGCGGCGATGATGTACCAAACCGAGAAGATTCCGCTCGTCGTGCTGGCGGGTAAGGAATACGGCAGCGGTTCGAGCCGCGACTGGGCCGCGAAGGGAACGAAACTCCTCGGCGTGAAAGCGGTCGTGGCCGAGAGTTACGAACGGATTCACCGGAGTAACCTCGTCGGTATGGGCGTGCTGCCGTTGCAGTTCCTCGCCGGTGACAGTGCGTTGTCGCTGGGCCTAACCGGCGAGGAAGTGTACGAGATTCCCGGCGTGCAGGAGGCACTGAACAAAGTCGCCGCAGGGAAGGTGTACGTCACCGTGAAAGCGGGCAGCAAAACCTTTCAGGCACTGATGCGGGTCGATACCCCGCAAGAAGTGCTGTACTATCAACACGGCGGGATTCTGCCGTACGTGCTGCGGCAGTTACTCGCGAAGTGATGTTTCTACTCTCACCGAGTCCGCCCAGATGTTCGCGCAGATGTTCGACAACGATGACTCTGCGGGGGACGCGATTACCCTGCTGATCGTCCACGGTACGTGTGTGGTTTTAACAGTCTTTTTAGCCATCCATATTCCTTTCATGCTCAACCTCTCTGGGTGTTTGCAGCAGGTACGTCCGAAGAATAGGGACATGGAGCCGGGCCAAGTTTGGCTCGCGCTTATCCCTATTTTCAACATCGTCTGGATGCCCATCATCGTGACTCGCGTGGCGAGTTCGTTAAATCGAGAGTATCGCGATCGCAGGTGGAGTTCTCGCGGCAAAGATTACGGTCAATCGGTCGGCATGGCGTTTTGCATATGCTCAATCAGTGCGATTATCCCGATTGCCCTCGTTATCCCCTACTGTGGTGCTCTCTTCGGCATCGCAGGAATGGTCTGTTTCATCATCTATTGGCTGAAAATTGCTGGCTATCGCAACGAGTTGTCGTCGGTGATCGTAGAACGACAACAATTCCTCGCTAGCGCGTCGGGCTAACGGGATTGGTTTTGTCAGCCCTACTGGATGGCGAAGTGACAAGCTTGGTCGGTGTGAAAGCAGCGGATTCACCGGGCAGCAAAACCTTTCAGGCGCTGATGCGGGTCGATACCCCGCAAGAAGTGCTGTACTATCAACACGGCGGGATTCTGCCGTACGTGCTGCGGCAGTTACTGGCGAAGTGAGAAGTCGCACGATGGTAAATGAGAGTGGACTGGAGGATAAACACCGATGACCGCACTACTACCCCGGACGCTCGTTCCCAAGCGATTCGTGCCTGCGCCGCATCGGTGGACGTGCGCGGAATTTCACAATATCGGCGACTCGGGGATGCTCGAAGGCCGTTCGGTGATTCTCGTCGATGGGGAGATTCTGGATATGCCGAACCCGAATCCACCTCACGATAGCATCGTCGGTATCGCCGATTACAAGTTGAAGGAAGTCTTCCAACCGGGTTACTGGGTCCGCATTCAATCGGGTCTACCGACCGCGCTCAATACCGACCCGGTGCCGGACCTCGCCGTCGTTCGCGGTTCGCCTCGCGATTATTTTACGCAACACCCGCGTACGGCGGTGTTGGTCGTCGAAGTCTCGGATACGTCGTTCGATTACGATGTCGGTGTGAAGTCGAATCTCTATGCCGCGGCGGGGATACTCGACTACTGGGTGATCGACGTGAATGGCCGACAACTGATCGTCTTCCGCGATCCGATCCCCGATGCGGCCGCCCCACGCGGGTTCCGCTACAACACGACGCAAGTGCTCAACGTCGGCGACACGATCGTCCCACTCGCCGCCACGACTGCCATCGCGGTGGCCGATCTGCTTCCATGAAACCAATCCGTCGCGGTCAAAGAATCGGGAAATCAGATCGTTTCTTCCCACACGGTCGAGTAGGCTCCGAGCGTTTCGCAGAACGTAAGTAGCCGTTGATAGAACGGCTCGTTCGCGAGTGTCGCGCTGTCGCCGATCATCAACAGCTTGCGTTTTGCGCGGGTCATCGCCACGTTCGTTCGGCGGATGTCTTTGAGGAAGCCGAGTTCGCCTTCGGGGTTCGAGCGTACGAACGACAGGATCACGACTTCTTTTTCGCGCCCCTGGAAGCCATCGACGCTGTCGATCTCGACGCCCGTGCCCGTAAGTAATTCGCGCAGCCAGCGCACCTGCCCCGAGTACGGCGTGATGACGGCGATGCCTTCTGCGGGTACGCCGGCATCGAGGAGTTCGCGGACTTTGTGAACGACGAGCTTCGCTTCCATCGGGTTGCGGCGGCTCGATGTGTCTTCTTCGTGTTCTTCGTCGTAACCCGCGCCAGCCGTGTCGATGAACTGCACGATCGTTGCCGTAGGTGGGGAATCTTGCACGCCGGGCAGGTCGGTCAGGCGGTGGCGAATCACCGTTTCATCGGCAATCAGCGTGCCTTCGTAAAACTCTTCCGATGGAAACTGCATGATGTCCGCGTGCATTCGGTACTGTACCGTCAGCCGTTTCGCGGCCTTCGCACCGTGTAGCCCGATGATGCGTTCCATGAGGCTAATGCCGAGGCCGCCATCGACTGCCTCGCGGGAAAGTACCGTCGGCGGCAACTGACACGGATCGCCTGCCAGAACGATTTTGTTCGCACGCAACAGCGGTATCCAACAGGCCGGTTCGGTACTTTGGCACGCTTCGTCAATCACCGCCAGATCGTACTTTCGCTGCCCAAAGACATCCGAATCGATCCCCGTGAGCGTCGCGCAGACGATCTTCGCTTCGTCGAGAATCTTGTCGGCGGCCTGCTCTTCTCGCTTGCGGGCCTCGGCGAGGAGTTCCCGTGCCTCGGCTCGCCACGCGGTCTTCTCGCCGGGTTCGGGTTTGTCCTTCGTCCACTTGTCCGCCTTGCGAAATAGCTCGTTCGCATCGCGGCTGAGTTTCTTCGCCTGCCGTGCGTCCGGGTGGCGTTCGACGAGCATGTCGAGCACGCGTTCCCGCAAGCGAACCGCCACGCGGGCCGGGTGGCCGAGGCGAACC
>JAYSKW010000968.1:0-1255 GCA_043726085.1 Limnoglobus sp. | reverse complement strand
CCGCTTGTTGTACACGATGTTCTTCTTCGTGTTCGCATCGGTGTTGCTCGCGCGGCTCTCGATTGAAGAAGGTTATGCGCGTGCGGCGTTGTACGCGATTGCGCTCGGTGCGGTGACGTACTTCGCGATTCAGATGTTCGTCGTATACCCGAACGCGCTCCTGCGGACATTTTCGAGCCTGATCTCGATTGGCCTGATCGTGCTCATCTATTGGGCGACGAACAAACTGACGTGGGACTGCACGCACATCGACGAAGATCGCAAGTCGTCGGGGCGGGGCGTACTGGCGGCGGCGGGGCTGGATGCGGAAGCCGCGAAGGAGAATCCGCAACAACAAAAAGAAGACGATGAGGCAATCGCGGCGGACAAGAAAGACGACAAACTCGAAGCGAAGCAGCGAAAGAAAGACACCGCCGGCACGCTCGGTTGGATGGATCGCTGGAATCGCTACAAGGAAGCCCAGAAGAAAAAACCGCACACGCCGGGCACCTGGGTGGTGTACTTTTCGCTAGCCGCGCTGCCGTTGTTCGGGTTGGGGCAATCGCTGATTAGCCCCGACGATGTCGCCCGACGGCGTGCGACATTTATGCAAATGACGGTGTACGTCGGCAGTGGCCTCGGGCTGCTCGTGACGACGAGTTTACTCGGGTTGCGCAAGTATCTGCGCGAACGCGGCGCACGCATCCCGAACGCGATGACGTTCGGTTGGCTCGGCCTCGGCGCGGGGTTGATCGTGATGTTCCTCGTCGTCGGTGCCGTCTTGCCGAGACCACATTCGGAGACGCCACTCGTCAATTTTTCGCGCGCGAGCAAAGAGGAAATGCAAGCGTCGAAGAACGCGATGTCCAAGGGCGGTTCGACGGGCAAAGGTGAAGGCACGGCGGGCGAGAAAGCCGAAGGCGACAAGAACGCGAAACAATCGGGCAAGGCCAACGAAAAGGGCGGTGCCGACGGCAAAAAAGGCGACGGCAGCGGCAAGGGTAAAGACAACGGTGGCAAAGGGAAAGACGGCGACAAACAAGGCGAAGCGAAAGGCGAATCGAAAGAGAAGGGCGATAAGCCGCAGAACGGTAAGCCCGAAAACAACAATGAGAACGGCGAGAAGAAAGACGGCGGCGACAAGAACGACGACGGCAAGAAAGATCGAGACAACAAAGATGGCGATAAAAAGGACGACGAGAAATCTTCCTCTTCCGATAGCCCGCCACCACCTCCACCGAGCCAGATCTTCTCGCAGATTGCGGCGTTCATCAAG
>JAYSKW010000967.1:0-10961 GCA_043726085.1 Limnoglobus sp. | reverse complement strand
GTGATGAACCCCGATTCCAACCCGATCAGCCCCGATGCGAGCATTCGCAAAGCGGCGAGCGAACGGCTCAAATGGGCGATCGATTGCAACCACGCACTCGGTGCGGAAACGATGGTCGGCCCGTTCCACTCGGCACTCGGCGTATTCAGCGGCGACCCGCCGACCGGCGATGAAAAGAAGCGTGCCGTCGAAGTGCTTCGACCGGCGGCAGAGCTTGCGAAACAGGCGAATTTGATGCTCGGCATCGAATACCTCAACCGCTTCGAGTGTTACTTTCTGACGACGGCAGCCGATGCGGCGTCGCTCGTGAAGGAAGTCAATCACCCGAACTTCGGCACAATGTACGACACCTTCCACGCGAACATCGAGGAAGTCCGCCCGAGTACCGCCATCCGCACGATTGCCCCGTACATGCGGCACGTACACATCTCCGAGAATCACCGCGGCACGCCAGGCACGGGGCAGGTGAACTGGTTCGAGACGTTCCGCACCTTACGCGAAGTGAATTACGATGGCTGGCTCGTCATCGAAGCGTTCGGCCGATCGCTACCCGCGCTCGCCGCCGCCACCCGCGTCTGGCGCGACTTCTTCCCCTCCCCCGAACACGTCTACACGAACGGCATCGATTTCATGAAGACAATGTGGAACGCATCGAAAGTGTAATCGCAAAGCCCAAGCCCACGGACGATCGTCCGTGGGCTTACTTCGATTCATCGAATTCGCGAAACGCCTCACGACCCCACGCCTCGGCTTGTTCAATTGTTACGTTTTTGGGTCCTGAATCCCAGATCTCGCGGAAGCGTCGATGCAATTCGACTACATCTTGCCCATCAGCAGATGCCGCCAGACAACGGCTGTGCATTGCAGCGTCGCTGAACATCGCCAGTCGATGCCCCGCTTTCAAAAAAGCCGGGAACCCGATGATATCGGGGTCACCGTCAAGTACCCGCCCACAAAGCACGCAGGTACTACCCAGAAATACGAGGGACATCGGATTAACTATGCTCCCCAAAAAAGCCACGCAAATCAATCGTACCGTAAGGAACGAGATACGAGAGTATCGCCAGCAATCGGCTTTTGCGATTTCGTCGCGTCCAATTGACCCACTTCCTTAAACTGGTGTCAAACTCATATTTTCCTTCAAATTGACTGTGATCGGGCGGTATGTAGTTTTGCTCTCGTATGTGTTGGTGGAAGAACTCGGGAAGTCTCACAGAGTATTTGCGAACGTAAACTGCAAGCCCTTCGGGCCAGCAATAAACGCCGTCGGTAAGTTCCGAGTCTCCCATTTCTGGGTGCATGTCATCATCTTCTCCTTTGCGAAATCGGTTGACTGCATATCCTTCATAAGACTCGATAATGCAACCACTTGAGAGGTAATTTGCGATGCGTTCCCTCTCCACTTCTGGCCAATCGGGATCGACAAAATCCTGAGGATGCGCCATCAGTGCCTCATACCGCCATTCGGCCCAGTACCCGAGCAAATGCAGCTTTAATTTCGGTTTTCGCGACATCGGGTGCCTTCTCGGTTGGCAATTTTTTGTTTCCTAAGTCGTCTCGATCTTCGTTAGTTCACCGGCGGAAGAGTCGCTGCCACGAGCGGGCCGACGTCGACAGTGAGTTCACGTACCGGGTCGCATCCGAGGCACTTTTCCCTTGCTTCGACCAGCGGTTGACATTCAATATTACACTCGCCAAGACCATTTTCCGTCATGTGCCGTCGCAAATTCATTACAAACTCTCCGCGACTGTTTTCGCTTGTACGAATTCGGCGTTGACGCATCATCGAATCGTGCGAACCCGCCGCTCGCGTTCGTGTCGTATCTCGCATGAGTACGCCACTGCAACGCTATATCGAAGACCACAAATTCATTCTCGATGCCATCTCGAAGTCTGCGAACATCGCGGACCCGGTGGCGGTCGATCTCGATGAATTTTGCAACCCGCTCATTTCCAAATCGAAGCGCGGTGCGGTACTGCCACTCGATGGCGTACTCATTCGCGACTGGGATCCCGATTGCCGTAAGTTTTGGCCGGGGTTACGCTTCGGCGTGCGGATGTACGAGATCGAAGGCATCCGCTTCGCACGCGCGTACGCGGGTGTCAGCGAGGAAGTTCACGATCACGGCTACAACTTCTTCGCCGTTGCGCGGCAAGATTACCAGACGTTCTACCGCATCGCGGTGAAGTGCCGACGCAAATCGAAACCGCCCGGCCCGCCGCCAGTTCTGCCTGCGGCGCAGATCGAAATCCTCCGAAAAAACACGCTCGATTACCTCGACCCGAAGAACCTGCGCCGGATCAAATCGTACGGCGGTCGCGCGAAACGTGGCCTGCTGCTCGATGGCCCGCCCGGTAACGGCAAGACCTCCGCCTGCCGTTGGGTGTACCACGAATGTTTGCGTCTCGGTTACGAAAACCGCTTCGTCACGCCGGACGATTATCGGGCCGCACGCAATGCTTGCAACCCAGCCGAGGCGATCCGGCGTTTATTCGAGTTCGACAAAGCAGGCGTCGTGTTCTTCGACGATATGGACATCGCACTGCGGGATCGCGATAAGGCGGGTGAAAGCGACGATCAAGCCGTGTTCCTGTCGGCGCTCGACGGCATCCAGAGCACCGAAGGAGTCGTCTATATGTTCACCACCAACTGCTCGCTGAATCTGATCGATCCGGCATTCAAGCGACCCGGACGGCTCGATGTGGTGCTGCATTTCCCGCTGCCAGATGCTGCGTTACGCCGGGAATTGTTCCAGCGCTGGCACGCCGACATTCGGGGTGCGATCGACTGCGAGACCGTCGTTCGCGATTCGGAAGGGAGCAGTTTCGCGGAACTGGAGGAACACAAGAACCTGCTCGTGATGCGGTTCATCGAGTGTGGCCAGTGGGATTGGGACTGGGCACGGAAACAATTCCAAGCGAACCGTGCGGAACTGCAAAACCAAAAAAACGGGCGTCAGGTCGGCTTCAACGCGATCGCGTCGCACGCGGTGAACGGGTACCATTGACGAACGGGATTTAGCCGACGATCTCGCACATTTTGAAAGGTTCCCACCTTGCGAAAACCGGTCGATGCGGCCATTGTGGAGTATCTGATACTGGAATCCGCTCTGGTTCGGTGACGATATGCCATCGAGTAGGTCTCACGACATTCTCGACGTTGCAGCCGAATCTGGTGCCATTGGCCGAACGGATCGACGGCGATAAATCCCGAACGAGTAAGTCATCATGACTCGATGGGCTGCGATCCAGTATCGCGATTTCTGGGACCAACCTCTCATATTCCTCCTCAACGATGGCGGACGGACATTTTTGTTCGACTGCCCTTTCGATGACACGACGGAAGACTACCTCAATGCGTATCAAGTACACCTGATGCCGGATTTGCACGAAAACGATCTGAGCGGTTCTTGGGCCGAGTTGTATCAGAAGTCTCTCACGGAACTTGGTACCGTGCCAATTGCCGATGTGAAGTTCGACCCAACGAAACGACTGTTCGCGGATGCTTCGGTTCTCGATCGTTTGACAGCATCGGGTATCGCGAAGCAAAGCGTCAGCAAAGTTCATTAATAGTGACGCGGTTTGATCCCACCTTGCGAAAACAGGTTGATGCGGCCATTGTGGAGTCACTGATACCGGAATCGGCTCCGGTTCGGTGATAGTCTATCAAGCAAGTCCAAGCTGGCGGTATCACGTTGGGAGTTGAATGATGTTCCCAGACAAATGCGGTGCCGAACTCGCATTGTCATTTGCGTTGGGTGCGGATTCGAGCCAAGTCGTGCCGGACCACTTTGTGGTCGTTCGTGGCGGATTGAAACAGGTACCCGACACCGGAACACTATTCTCAACGGTAGTCGGGGCGACAGTCGAGGAAGCCTCTTGTGCAGTTCAACATGGAAATGTTCGAGTGACGACCGCTGGAGCCATTCGCCTCGCGGGCGGGGTCGTGATTTGGAATCCGGAAACGTCTCCTCGCGGTACAATGAATTTGCAACACGCGAACGTGATTGAGAATGGTCCAACGGTGTTCTCGGACGCACAATCGAATCCGGTTCCACGAAAATTACGCATCGACCAAGGCCAGTAACGGGAGGGCTATCATGAATAGTTGGGTACCAATTATCTATCGCGGTTTCTGGGATGTGCCTCGCATTTTTCTGTTTCAATTTCAGGACAAACAGTTTCTGTTCGATTGCGCCTTTAGCGAAGAACTCGACGATTACCCCGATGATTATCAAGTATTCTTGATGCCGTCAGACTTGCTCGAAACGGAATTGCCCACCGATTGGACCGAACTCGAAGGCATGGCACTATGCCATCTGGGTACGGTTCCTGTGAAACTGACGCGGTTCGATCCCACCTTGCGAAAACAGGTCGATGCGGCCATTGTGGAGTCTCTGATACCGGAATCGGCTCCGGTTCGGTGATAGTCTTTTCAACCAATCAGGTACCGCATGGCCGCGGCCTCACGTATTCTTGGCATCGACCCTGGCCTGCAAGTCGTCGGCTATGCCGTCCTCGAATCGGCGACGGGCGGGCCGCAACTCTGCGAGGCGGGGGTCATTCGCACCGCCGACGGCCGCAACCCTCCCGACATGGCGAAGCGGCTCAAGGTGATTTACGATTCAATCGTGGAAATTTTCGAGCAGTGGAAGCCGAACATCATCGTCGTCGAACAACTTTACGCCCACTACGAACACCCACGCACCGCGATTTTGATGGGCCACGCCCGCGGGTTGTTCTTCCTGCTAGGCGGCCAGAATAACGTGCCGGTACTCAGCTACCCGGCGACGAAAATTAAGAAGACGATCACGGGCAGCGGTCGGGCTGGTAAAGAGCAGATGCAATATGCCATCATGCGCGAGTTCGGGCTGGCGGCACCGCCGGAACCGAACGATGTGGCCGACGCGATTGCCGTCGCGCTCTGCCATTATTTCCTCGGCAGCCCGACACTCCGTGGACCGCGATCGGCGGCTTACACGGGCGTAAACACAAAGGCATTGTTCGGCAACGACGACGACGAACCCGACGAGGATCACGTGACCGACGAACCGACGGACGACACACCATGATGACGAAACTGACCGGCACGTTGGTGCGCGTTCTCGACGAAGACGTTCGCGTTGCGATTGGACCGTACGAATATCAACTGATGGTGCCCGAGACGGTACGGCGGATCGTGCAGATGAAAGTGGGGCAGGAAATCACCTTCCACACCAGCGAATATTACGAAGGCAACCAGGCAGGTAGTCGCTTCATCCCGCGCAAGATCGGCTTCCTCAGCGAACTGGAACTCGATTTTTTCGACTTGTTTTGCACCGTCGACAAGATCGGCGTGAAGAAGGCGTTGAAGGCGCTCTCGCGACCACCAAAGGAGATCGCGAACGCCATCAGCCGCGAAGATGCGAAGTGGTTGACGACGCTTCCCGGCATCGGGGCCACGACCGCCGAGACGATCATCACCACGCTGAAGCGCAAAGTGACGAAGTTCGTATTCGCGAGCAACTTGGCAGGGAACGGCTTAACGCCGGGTGCCGACGATGCGAGCGCAACGACGATGTCCGGCGTTGCGCCGCAACTCATTGAAGACGTCTATCAGGCGCTCATGAGCGTCGGCCATAGCCCGATTGAAGCCCGCACGAAACTCGATGGCTTGCTGAAATCTGGCACACCATTCCTGACCGTCGAAGAGGCACTGACGCGGATTTACAGTAAGTGATACCTTTTAGGAGAGTGCGATGTTGCGACATACCTATGTCATTCTGGCGGCGTTGGCGATCTGTTTGCCGATACAGGCCGCCGATGAGAAGACCGAGTTGAAGGCCCTCGCCGGGCGCTACGAAGTGGTCAAAGTCGAAGTCGATGGCAAAGACCTGACCGAGTCGTTCAAGACCGTCACACTCGCGATCGATGGCGACAAATATACTGCGATCGTGGGCCAGACCACCGACAAAGGCACGCTGGGTGTCGATGGTACGAAGACCCCGAAGACGATGGACATCACGGGCACGGAAGGTCCGAATCGCGGCATGACCTACCCGTGCATTTTTGAAGTCAAAGACGATGTATTCACCGTGTGCTACGGGTTGGATTTCAAGACGCGGCCGAAAGAGATGACGACGGCGGAGAAGTCGAACCGCATGATCATCGTGTACAAGCGAAAGAAGTAGGCGGACACCGAATATGGCTCGCGAAAAAATCGTGACTTCGACGACACCCGTCGTTACCGAATCCGATCATCAACGGGATGCGGCCCTGCGTCCGAAGCTGTTGCGCGAAGTCATCGGCCAAAAGAAAGTCGCGGATCGTTTGCAGATTGCGGTGAATGCAGCGAAGAAACTCAAGGAGCCGCTCGGCCACATTCTCTTCGACGGCCCGCCCGGTTTGGGCAAGACCACGTTTGCCACTGTGTTGCCAAACGAACTCGGCGTGATGATTCAAATGACGAGCGGCCCGGCTCTCTCGAAGCCCGCCGATATGCTGCCATTCCTGACGAATCTGGAGTACGGCAGCATCTTGTTCATCGACGAAATCCACCGAATGCCGCGCGTGGTGGAAGAGTTCATTTACCCGGCGATGGAAGATTTCCGCATCGACATCGTCCTCGGCGACGGCGTCAACGCCCGCACGATCAGTATGAAACTCAAGCCGTTCACGCTCATCGGGGCCACGACCCGTAGCGGCATGTTGTCTAGCCCGATGCGCGACCGTTTCAAGATGCAAGAACACCTCGAGTATTATTCGGTCGAAGAGTTATCGCAGATCGTTCGCGTGAACGCAAAGAAGCTCGCACTGCCGTTGGCACCCGAAGCGGCAATCGAACTCGCGCAGCGCAGTCGGGGCACGCCGCGAGTCGCAAACAGCCGCCTATACTGGGTACGGAGCTTCCATGCGGGTCACCCCGACATTGCTGACGGCCCGGTGTCACTCGAGATCGCGAAGCGCGCACTCGAGATGCAAGAGATCGATCGCGATGGCCTCGATAAACAAGACCGACGCTACATCGAAACGCTGATCGATGTTTTCGACGGCGGCCCAACTGGCGTCGAAGCGATTGCGGCGACGATGAACATTTCGAGCGACACGCTCACCGATGAAATCGAGCCATACCTTCTACGCGAGCAGTTCATTATTCGTTCGCCGCGCGGCCGATTGGCCACGCCCCGCTCGTACCAATTGCTCGGCAAATTGCCACCGAAAGTCAAACCGATCGACACCGCAACCTTGTTCGAGTGACATGCCGGTGGCAGTTACGATGGTACGAGCCGTTCGTCGCTCAACAGTGCGCGAAGCCTTTGTAATCCAGATCGAATTCGAGTTTTCACGGTGCCGAGCGGCACGGTCTGTTCGCGTGCGACTTCTTCGTAAGTCATGCCGTCGAAGAACGCGAGCGCAATTGCGGAGCGTTGCTCGGATGGCACCTGTTGCAGCGCACGATGCAGAATCGAATCGTCTTCCACTTTCGCACAAATCGTTGCCGGGTCTTCGATGTCGGTGTCCGCAAGATGTACGGGATTGAGTAATGCCCGCTTGCGCCGAAACAGATCTCGCGCGCGACTACGCGCGATCAATACGAGCCAAGCTCGCACGCTGCCACGCTCGCTATCGAAGCGTGCGGCACTGCCCCAGGCTTGCCAAAATATCTTTTGCAGTACGTCCTCCGCATCTTCGCGAACGGCTAATAGCTTCAAAAGTAAGCCGTAAATGTACGGTGCGTGTCGTGCATAAAAAGCGTTCAGCGCATCTTCTTCACCATCGGCCATGCGGGCGACTAGTTGTTCGTCGATGGTTGGATTTCGTGTCGTCGACAAAACAATGTCCTTTCAACAATGGTCGATCGTATTCCCACGACGCGATTCGAGCGAATGCGGACAACTCCGCGTTGCCCGCTTGGGTTGATACGCCTGTAGGCACTTCAAGGTTTGCTCGTTTGAAAACACAATGCAAAAATTCTGCCAAATTGCGTCGGCCAAAAGCGAGACGTTTCGATTCAATTGAGACGCATCGCGGATATTGCCTTTCAAACAAGCGATTTGCACCTGTAAATGGCGTGTGATACACGTGGTATTCCGCTGACGAAAACTCACAAAATTTTCTTTTTGCGCAATCCGGATCGGGGTCGGGCTGCGTACTGACGGATGTTTTCTCGTCGGACCGCCGCACGATGATCGGCGGATCATTGCCGAAACGACGCATCCATCTTCATAACTGAACGGGAGATTTCTCATGGCCAATTCGCGGAAGAAGCCACCGCAGCGTGGGGCATTTCGTCCGACCGTGGAACGCCTCGAAGCACGCGATGTGCCGACAGCACTACTGGGTTTGACTAACGCCAATGCGTTGCTCAGCTTCGACAGTGCCATGCCAGGTACCGCGACCACGACCGCCGTCACGGGCCTGATTGCCGGTGATAATCTCGTGGGTATCGACTACCGCCCTTCAAACAGCGTACTGTTCGGCGTCTCGAACACGAGCCACATCTACACCATCAACGCGAGCACAGGCGTCGCAACGGCGGTGAATGCAACTGCATTTTCGCCCGCGATTTCCGGAGCGGGGGTCGGGTTCGACTTTAACCCGGCCGCCGATAAACTCCGCATCGTGACCAGCAGCAATCAGAGCCTGCGAGTCAATGCGGATACGGGTGTCACAGCAGGCACCGACACCGCTCCGTTTTATAATGCGACGAGTTACAACGATTTCTTCGGCACGGCCCCCGTCACACCGCAACTGGCCGCGGCTGCGTACACGAAGAACGCTGACCCCATCACCAGCGCGACGGTCACTACGCTCTACGGCATCGACTCGAACTTAGACACGCTCGTCATTCAAGGCGGACCGGACGGCACGCCTTCGCCGAACACCGGCGAACTCACCATCGTCGACATTCTCGGCTTCGATGCCGGGACCGATACCGCGTTCGATATTCAGGCAGGGACCGATGCCGCATTCGTGGCAACGGGTAGCATGTTGTACTCGTTGAACATCACGACGGGTGCCAGCACCAAGCTCGGTACGATCGTCGGATCGCCTAGTTTACTGGGCCTGAGCGTGGTTCCAAGTGCCACCGGTGCGGGTACGCTTTCGCTGCCGGCCGCAACGCTCAGCTTCCCTGCCAACCGCGGTCCGCTGGCTGTGACCGTCACCCGAACGGGTGGTGCGACGGGTGCTGCGGCCATCAATTATGCCACGACGGATGGCACCGCAGTCGCCGGCACCGATTATTTCCCTGGCTCTGGTACTCTCAACTTCGCCGACGGCGTGACTAGCCAAACGGTGTTCCTCAGCCTGCCCGCCGGCGCGGCAACGGCTAGCCCCGCTAAGACTTTCACGATCGCACTGAGCGCCCCAGTCGGAGCCACGCTCGGTACGTCGAGTACGGCAACGATAACGATTCCAGCCGTGGTGGCATCGCCCACCCCCGTACGGTACGTCGCAGTCGGTGGCGGCGTTGGTAGTGCGCCATTGGTCGAAGTCCGCGATGCGGTAACCGGTGCCAGCATCGGTTCATTCCTTGCTTACGAATCCTCGTTCACCGGTGGCGTGACGGTTGCTAAGGGCGATGTCAACGGCGATGGAACCGACGATGTCATCGTCGGTTCGGGCGTCGGTGGCGGTCCGCGTATCCGAGTATTCGACGGCACGACTCTCGGATCGGCGACGCCGACGATCTTGTCGGATTTCTTCGCCTACGAATCGACGTTCCGCGGCGGAGTGACCGTTGCGACTGGCGATGTCGATGGCGATGGTTTCAAAGACGTTATCGTCGGTTCGGGCAACGGCGGCGGACCTCGCGTTCGCGTCTTCGACGGGGCACAACTCTCCGCGGGTATGCAGACGACGCTCGCCGATTTCTTCGCGTACGAGTCCACATTCCGCGGCGGCGTTAACGTCGGTTCGGGCAACTTTAATAAAGATGGTTTCGACGACATCGTTGCAGGGGCCGGTGTCGGTGGCGGACCTCGCGTTCGCGTCTTCGACGGCAAAACGCCAACGACGACGCTGACCGAATACTTCGCATACGACAGTAATTTGCGTAGCGGAGTGACCGTTGCGGCTGGAGATATTAACGGCGACGGCACGGCCGATGTGATCACGGGCTCGGGTCTCGGTGGAGGCCCGAACGTTCGTGCGTTTAGCGGACTCACGCAGACCAGCCTCGCGAATTTCTTCGCCTACGATTCGAACGATCGCGGTGGCGTTCGCGTCGCAACAGCCGACTTAAACGACGACGGCGTCGCCGAAATTGTGACCGGTTCTGGCCCTGGCGGGCCTCGCACTGTCAAATTCCTCAGTAGCAACGGCACGTCGCTTTTTAGCTACGATGCTTTCAACACCAGCTTCACCGGCGGCGTGTACGTCGGTTAAGACCGAAGTTTCGTTCCGGGTTCGAGGTTATCTCGAATCCGGCTTTCATTCCCGTTTTCTTTAGGAGTCTCGAGATGAATCCGCAATCGAAGACCGATTCCGTTCAAGAACTCACGCGACGTGCGTTCGGCAAACGTGGTATCACTACTGCGGCGTTGGCCGCAGCCGGTGTTGCCGTTTCCACGCAGCCTGCTGCTGCGGCAGGCGTCGCGCTTCCGAACCTGTATCCGCGTTGGAACGCGATGCAGTTCAATTCGATCCGCGACGACGAGAACGTCCACGTGTCGTTCCTCGTCACGGCACTCGGTGCGGCGGCTCGTCCGAAGCCGACGTTCCGCGGCCTCCTCCAGCCGAACCTCAAGGCGTTCGGTACCGTTTCGATGGCACTCGAAAATACCGGTTGCGGTGCGTACCTCGGTGCCGTGCCAATCTTGTTCAGCAAGCAGTACCTCGCCGCCGCCGCGTCGATCGCTCTGATCGAAGCCCGACATGCCGGTTACCTCGACGTGCTGTTCAATCTCGAATCGACGGTGAACGTGCTCGGCCAAGAGCAAGAATTTGAAACGGCACTAACGGTGGCCCAAGTGGTGAAC
>JAYSKW010000966.1:0-1734 GCA_043726085.1 Limnoglobus sp. | reverse complement strand
CTTCGGGGGAAGCCGTCCTGGGTGCGCCGCCATCTTTAAGCCACGAATGCGTGAGAGATAACGGACCCTGGGACAAGCGATTTGTCCCAGGGTTTTTTTGTTGGTGAGGTTCCTTCAGCCATGAGCGATAACCGACTGATTGTATTTGACACCACGCTGCGCGACGGCGAACAATCCCCCGGCGCCAGCATGAACCTCGCCGAGAAGCTTGAAATCGCCCATGCTCTGGGGGAACTCGGCGTCGATGTCATCGAAGCGGGCTTCCCCATCGCGTCGCCCGGCGACTTTGAATCGGTGCAAGCGATCGCCCGCGAAGTTCACGGCCCGATCATCTGCGCGTTGGCACGCTGCAATGCAACCGACATCGACCGGGCCGCACTCGCCGTGAAGGACGCACCGCGACCGCGGGTTCACGTCTTCCTCGCGACGAGCGCGATCCACCGCGAATTCAAGTTAAAGATGTCCCGCGAGGATATCATCAAACGCACGATCGAAGGCGTGACGCGCGCACGCGACCAAATCGCCGACGTCGAATTTTCACCGGAAGATGCTTCGCGCACCGAACTCGACTTCCTCACTGAAGTCGTCGAACGCGCCATCGAAGCCGGCGCAACGACGCTGAACATCCCCGATACCGTCGGCTACGCAGTGCCGAGCCACTATGCGGACATCATTCGCCACCTGAAGAAAACCGTGCGCGGCATCGACAAATGCATCATCAGCGTGCATTGCCATAACGACCTCGGCCTCGCAGTCGGCAACAGTCTTGCGGCACTTCGCGAAGGCGCGAGGCAGGTCGAGTGTACGATCAACGGCATCGGCGAACGCGCGGGAAATACCGCACTCGAAGAAGTCGTGATGGCTCTCCACACCCGACAAGATTTCTACGGGTTAACGACGGGAATCAACACGCGATTCCTCTACCCGTGTAGCAGAAAGTTGTCGCACGTTACGGGTATGCAGGTGCAGCGGAACAAGGCGATCGTCGGCCAGAACGCATTCGCGCACGAGGCGGGGATTCACCAAGATGGCATGTTGAAGAACGCCAACACGTACGAGATCATGCGGCCCGAAACGGTCGGTATTTCGCGTACCGAACTCGTGTTGGGTAAGCACAGTGGCCGCCACGCGCTCCGCCAGAAAATCAACGACCTCGGCTACCACCTCAGCGAAGAGCAACTGAACCGCGTGTTCGATGCGTTCAAGATTCTCGCGGACCGCAAGAAGGATATTTACGACGCGGACATTGAGGCCCTCGCGGAAAACCAGATCCACAATATCTCGCAGAAAACCTGGACGCTGCATGCGTTCACCTGCAACGCGGGGACGGGAACGATGCCCTCCGCGGCGGTCGCACTCTGGCGGCAAGACGGCGAAATCATGAAGGATGCTGCGATTGGCGATGGTCCCATCGATGCCGTGTTCAATGTGATCGACCGCATCACGGGCATCACGGTGAAGGTGTGCGATTATCGCGTCCGTGCCGTGACGGTCGGGACCGATGCCCAGGGCGAAGCGTTCATCGAAGCGGAGTTTGAAGGGAATAAATTGACCGCCCGTGCCGTCTCGACTGACATCGTCGAAGCGAGCGCGATGGCTTACCTCGAGATCATCAACCGCGCTGCCGCACGACAAGTCCGCGATCGACTGAAACCGACTGACAATACTTCACAATAATCGGTGATGCAGATCATCAATAGGGGCATGGTTCAAAGCGAGGTTGCAGTTTTGCCG
>JAYSKW010000965.1:0-4108 GCA_043726085.1 Limnoglobus sp. | reverse complement strand
TTTAATTGGCACATTTGGCTGGATTGTCGCCGGTTATGCGGTGGCGTGGGGCATGAACCCGATGTCGCCGATGCCGTTGTATCTGGCGGCCGCGACGGCACTGGTGCAGGGCTTCGCATCGTTCACGTTGCCGCACACGCCGCCACGCGGGATGGGGCGTTCGACTGCCGAGATCATCGGTTTACCGTCGATCCGCATGTTCCGCGATCGCTCGTTCGTCGGCTTCGCAATTGCGGCGGTTATCGGCAACATGATGAACCAGTTCTACGTGCTGTATGCCACGCGCTACCTCGCCGAACACGGCACGATGGCACCCGAAGCGGTGCTGACACTCGGGCAGTGGTGCGAAATCGCGTGTATGGCGATCTCGCCGTGGCTGGTGGTGCGTTTCGGCCTAAAACCGGTAATGCTCGCGGGGCTGCTCGGCTGGGTGTTGCGCATGGCGATACTCACGTGGGGATCGCCGTCGTGGGCGGTGGCCATCGCGTTGCCGATGCACGGCTTCAGCTATGCGTTTTTCGGAATGCTCGCCGCATTGTTCGTCGATCGCGAAGCCCCGGCGGAACTGCGAGCGGGGGCACAATCGCTCGTGGGTTTCCTCAGTTCGGGGCCATCCGTACTCATCGGAAACTGGCTCGCGGGCCGAGTCGGCCAAGCCGCCACGACTGCCAACGGCACCGATTGGTCGACGATCTGGCTCGTCCCCTGCGTCGGTTGCGCGATCGGTGCTTTGGTGTTTTTGCTGATGTTCCACGAGCCACCGCGCGAGTTCCGGAATTAGCCGCGACGCGCAGGCTTTGCGTAGCGGAGCGCGTGGACTTCACCCCCATTCGTACAATGGGTGACGCGCACGCGCTCCGCTACGAGGACTCCGCGTCGCGGCTAATTATGCGACTTCGAGGAGACATTCGTGGCGCGGTTTTTCAAATATAAGTCAGTTGCCGATCTGGTGGCCGAGAACGAACGGCTCGGGGTCGATCTGCGCTTCGAGGACGATTACTCGCCATTGTTTCAGCCTTTGACAATCGGCTGTCGCACGGTGGGCAACCGTTGGTGCATTCACCCGATGGAAGGTTGCGACGGCAATGCCGACGGCACGCCGGGCGAACTGACATTTCGGCGGTACGGTCGCTTCGGTGGCGGTGGCGCGAAGATGATCTGGGGCGAAGCGTGTGCCGTGAACGATCGGTGCCGCGCGAACCCGCGGCAGATCGTTTTGAACGAACGCACGAAGCCGGAATTCGCGAAGTTGGTGGCCGAGTGTCGGCGGGCGCATCGCGAATCGATCGGCGACGATACCGACCTATTGTTCGGCATTCAACTGACGCATTCCGGACGCTACAGCTACCCGCACGCGATCATTGCCACGCACGATCCGCTACTCGTCGGGCGCTACGGCGTCGCGGCCGACACGCCGTTAATTTCCGACGACGAACTGCGATGGCTGGCCGACGATTACGTCGCTGCCGCGAAACTGGCGGTGGAAGTCGGCTTCGATTTTATCGACGTGAAACAGTGCCATCGCTACTTGCTCAACGAGCTACTCGGTGCCCGCAATCGACCGGGGCCGTATGGCGGCACGTTCGAGAACCGGACCCGGGCGGCACGCGATATTTTCCTGGCCGTGAAGGCGATTCTGCCAAAGTACGTGCTGCTGGCGACGCGGATGAACGGCTTCGATTCGATCCCGTTCGCGAAAGGCGCGAACGACGACGGCGTGCCCGTTGCATGGGACGGCCCGCTCGTCAACGGCTGGGGCATGAGCGACAGCGACCCGTTCACGCCCGACATGACCGAGCCGATTCGCTGGGTGCAAGAGATGCGAACGCTCGGCGTCGAGTTGGTGAATGTGGCACTCGGCAACCCGTACGCACAACCGCACTTCGGACGCCCGTTCGAGTATCCGCCGCCGGATGGTTACGAGTCGCCGGAGCATCCGCTGATCGGCGTGAATCGACACTTCAATTGTGCGGCGGCGATCCAGCACGCGAACCCCGGACTTGCGGTCGTCGGCACCGGTTACAGCTACTTGCAAGAGTTCCTGCCGCAAGCCGGCGCGGCGAACGTCCGCGATGGACGCATCACGATGGTCGGTGTCGGGCGGGCGTCGTTGTCGCAACCCGATTGGGTGAAGCAACTGCAAACTCACGGCCAGCTCGACCGCAAACGCATCTGCCGCACCTTCAGCTACTGCACCGCAATCATGCGTGCCAAAGACCACCCGCTGGGGCAGTTCCCGACCGGCTGCCCGCCATTCGACAAAGACGTTTACGGGGAGATTTGGAAGGACGTGCAACAACTCCAACGCGCCACCGGGTTGACCCCGGTGGGAGAATCGTAAGGAAGGTGAGAGACTCCCGCCGGGATGAACCGGACAAGCCCGGTGGCGTCCCCACTACTTCTTCTTCAACGCCTCTACGGCCTTGATCAACTCGCCCACCGAATGGCGCTCCTTGTACCCGTCCACGAACAGTTTCGCTCGCACCACCCCGTCCTTGTCCACCAGGTACGTGCCGGGGTACGGCACCCCGTCGAGGTCCACTTTGCCGAACTTCTTCCCAGCCGTTTCTTTGTTCTTGAGTGCGTAGGCGATAATCGTTTTACTCTCGGGGTCGGAGAGCAGGGGGAATGCGATGTTCTGCTTGTCCGCGAACCCCTTCAGCACTTCGACCGAATCGTAGCTGATGCCCACCACCTTCACGCCGGCCTGATTGATCTTCTTCGCGTCGCGTTGCAACTGAACCAGTTGCTTTTGGCAGTACGGTCACCAACTGGCCGAGCGATAGAACACGAGCGCGACCGGACCGTCCTTGAGCATCGTCGAGAGCGTATGCTCTTCGCCGGCCTGGTCCTTGAGCGTGAACTCGGGGGCTTTCTCGCCCACCTTCAGCCCGGTCTTCTCTTCGGGCGCGGGATCGGCCGCGAGAACGGCCCCTGCTCCAAGTAGTATACCGAACGCGGCTACCCAGAAACGGTTCATCGGCAAACTCCGTATCGAGTGGTTTAGAAATGGCCGTGACGACACGGCGGCGCAAAGTATACTCAATCCGTTGGGTTCCTTCAACTTGCCCGCGAGGTGCCGCCGTGTCCCGCTCACATCTTTTTTCTCTCGTGCTGCTCCTCACTGTGGCCTTTAGCGGCACCACCGCGAGTGCGGCATCGCCCAAAGTCGGGGAGCGGCACCCGGACTTCACGCTCTCGAATATTGCGGACGGCAAGCCGGTGGCGCTATCCGATTTTCGCGGCAAAAAGGTGCTCTTCATTCAGTTCGCCTCGTGGTGAGCGGGTTGCCGCCAACACGTGCCGGTCTGGCACTACACGACCAAGCAGTGGGTGAAGGACGGCAAACTCGTACTCCTCGGCGTCACCCAAGAACAACACCCCGAACGCTGTCGGCTGTTCGCCCAGTGGAAGCAGTTCGGTTGGCCGATCCTGCACGACCCGATCAACGTCCTCGGGTCGAACGCGGTACCGATTGTTCTAGCCCTCGACGAACACGGCATCGTTCGTTCCACACGACCGAATCCGAAGACGTTCGAGGCAGACTTCCTGAGCCAGTCGTTCGCCGACGACGCGACGAACAAACCCGAAACGCCGACTCCAAATTATCCACCGAAGTACGACGAGTTGAAAGCGGGTTGCGCGAACGCGAAGTCGGCCTCCGCGTGGCGGCGATACGGCGATGCCCTGGCATTGTGGGGCGGCGCGAAGCAATTGTCGCCTGCCCTCGCGGCCTATCGGGAAGCCGTAAAACTGGACCCCAAGGATGGCGCGTTTTGGTTCCGGTTGGGGGTCTGCTTGCGACGGCGGTCCGAGACGACGGCCCGTGAGAGCGACGATTTTCGAGCGGCGGTCGAAGCGTGGGGAACGGCGCTGGAACTCGACCCGAACCAGTACGTCTGGCGTCGCCGGATCGAGCAATACGGCCCACGACTGGACAAGCCGTACCCGTTTTACGACTGGGTGGTGGAAGCCGAGTCCGCGATCCGCAAGCGCGGCGACACGCCCGTGACGCTGCCGGTGCGGCCCGATGGATCCGAGATCGCTCAGCCGTCGAAGGCGTTTGCAACGCAGAGAGTCATTCCGAAGAATCCCGACCCGCAGGGCA
>JAYSKW010000964.1:0-3114 GCA_043726085.1 Limnoglobus sp. | reverse complement strand
GCGATCAAGGCGGATCCGAAGTCGCTCAAGATGAACGCGGCACCTGCGATACCCGGCTTTCTCGGTATCGAGATCGGCAGCGATGCGAATGGTCGTGCGCGCGTCGACGATGTCCAAATCGATTCCCCCGCCGAAAAAGCCGGGTTGAAAACCGGCGATACGATTCTGGCAATCGGCGACGATGCGACGCTCACCGTGATGGTGGTACGCGAGAAACTGCGTACGCGGTTCGCTGGCGAGGAAATCGCAGTTCGCGTCCAGCGTGGCAAGGAAACGCTTGACATACGCGCGAAGTGGAAGGCGGCGAGTGTGCCGTTCAAGTTGACGGGGGATCGGGCCGTTCTCGGCATCCAACTGACGCCGCCGAAGTTAGGCGGTGGCGTCGAAATTTCGAGTGTGACGACCGGCGGCGGTGCGGACAAAGCGGGCGTCAAGATCGGCGATGTGATTACTAAAGTCGATGCAACGTCGATCGAGGGCGACAACGCATTTCGCGAACTGTTTACCGAAAAGAAAGCCGGGGACATCGTCACATTGTCGGTAAAACGCGGCAAGGACACGCTCGAAATTCGTGCGACGCTCGCCAGTGAAGATCGTGCCACACGCACGGGCGGTTGGGACGATCGCTTGCCGCGAATCTGGACGAAGCCCGCGTTCCGTTTGGCGATCATCGGCGTCGAATATCCCGACGTGAAGCACAACCCGAAGATCGGCGAAACTGACTGGGATGCGGCGATGTTCAGCACCGGCGGTTACTCGGACAAGAACGCGACCGGCCAACGCACTTACGGCAGCATGAACGATTACTACCGCGAAATTTCCTACGGCAAGTTCAACATCTCGGGCCAGTTCGCGGGCTGGGTCGAAGTATCGAAGAAGCGACTCGAATACTCCACGGGGAACGGAACGAGCACTCGCGAAAAAAGCAGCCTGCTGACCGAAGCGATGGACAAACTGCTTGCGGTGAAGGGGAAGGATGCTCTCAAGGACTACGACGGCGTCTTCTTTCTGTACGCTGGGGACCGCGTGCAAACGACGCGCGGCAGCCTCTATTGGCCGCACCGCGCGAGCGTTCGCCACAATGGCAAGTCGTGGCCGTACTTCATCGTTTCGGAGATGGTCCCGCAACGCGGCGTCAGCAATATGACCGACATTAGCGTGTTCTGCCACGAGTTCGGCCACATGATCGGACTCCCAGATTTATACGCGAAACCCGAAGTGCCCGGCATGGAAGGCATCGGCGGTTGGTGTGCGATGTCGCAACAGAACCCCGCTGGGCGACCGCAACATTTCTCGGCCTGGTGCAAGGAACAACTCGGCTGGATTCAACCGACACTGATCGACCCGCGAATCAAGCAAAAGATCATCCTGCGACCGATCGAAGACGCGCCGACCGATTGTTTGAAGATCGTCGTGCGGCCCGATGCGAGCGAATATTTTCTGTTGGAGAATCGCAAGAAGAAAGGCTTCGACGCGAACCTACCAGCCGAGGGATTGCTCATCTGGCGTGTGATGCCGGGCCGTGGCAGTCAGCCGGTATACCTCGAAGAATCGCACGGCATCGCCGGCCCCGAAGGCCCGCGCGCTTTCACCGGTGCGGTGCCATTCCCCAGCCCCGCGAATAACGCCTTCACGCCACAAACGATTCCGTCGAGCACATCGCAAATCGGCGGCGGCCTCGACGTCCACATCACGAACATCCGTCGCTTGTCCGATGGGCGGATCGTGCTGCACATCGGGTATCAGTATCAGTGATCTGCTTTCTGCTTTCAGCTTTCAGCGGTCAGCTATCAGCCAGAGTGTTGTGATTCCTTCGGGATCGAAGCACGCACCCATGGTTCCACCATGGGCTACGTGAGCGATCCTTTCAGGATCGAAGAACCTGACTGCTGACCGCTGACTGCTGACTACTGACGGCTGTAACGAATTTGTCACGCGACACTGTCAACCGTGCTAGATGTGCCAACAATTCATGCGGAGTTACGTTTGGTTGATTGACAGCCTATCTGGTGGCATGTTAGCGTAAGGAAAACCGTACGGAACGGA
The DNA here is from genome assembly GCA_043726085.1 of Limnoglobus sp. Lineage (GTDB taxonomy): Bacteria > Planctomycetota > Planctomycetia > Gemmatales > Gemmataceae > Limnoglobus. The sequence goes on along the minus strand of JAYSKW010000964.1, from coordinate 1,068 downwards.
CTAAGTCAACGCTGTCGTCCGTTTGCTGCGGTTGTGATGGTCGAATAGACCTTACGGATCGTTGCCAACGAACCCTGTCGGAAACCGTTGGATTGAATATCACTGTCTCGGCACGAACTCAGCCGCATCGACTGACACCGCGAATATCAGTTAGGGAGCAATCATGGCGAAACCTACCGCCGCATGGGGCATCGATATCGGGCAGTGTGCCTTAAAGGCACTGCGGCTGGAGATTATCGACGGCGTGCCGACGGCCACCGCGTTCGATTACATCGAACACCCGAAGATTCTCTCGCAGCCCGACGCCGACCCCGACGCGCTCACCCGCGAGGCACTCGATAAGTTCCTCTCGCGCAATCAGTTGAAGAACGACATCATCGGCATCGGCATTCCCGGCCAGAGCGGTTTGGCACGGTTCGTGAAACTGCCACCGGTCGAAGAGTCGAAGATCGGCGACATCGTCAAGTTTGAAGCCAAGCAACAAATCCCGTTCCCGCTCGAAGAAGTTGTCTGGGACTTCCAGAAGATCTCGGGCGGCGAGGTCATCGGCGGCTTCGCGATGGAGACCGAAGTCGGCCTGTTCGCGATGAAGCGCGAAGTGATCTCGAAGTACATGGGCCAGTACAATGCGGCGGGCATCGAGTGCCACGTCGTGCAGATGGCCCCGCTCGCGCTGACGAACTTCGCGACGTACGAACTGCTGAAGAAGGGTGGCAATGCGGCCGCCATCGATCCCGAAGCCCCCGTTCCCGAAGACGACACGCCACGCGGCAAGAAGCGTTGTGCCGTCGTTCTCGATGTCGGTACCGATAGCTCGAACTTGATCATTACCGATGCGGGTAAGATCATCTGGCAACGACCGTTGCCGCTCGGTGGCAACCACTTTACGCGGGCACTCACCAAGGAAATGAAGCTGACGTTCGCCAAGGCCGAGCACCTGAAGCGGAACGCGGCGAAGTCGCCCGACTTGGCGCAAATCCTGAAAGGGTTGCGGCCCGTGCTGACGGACTTCGTCGGCGAAGTGCAGCGTTCCCTGGGATACTTCACGAACACGCACCGCGACGCCCA